>JAFAPF010000314.1 GCA_019247245.1 Rubrobacter sp.
TATCTTATTATTATCAATAGATACTACAGAACCAGTTAGCAGGAGGCGGTGTAAGTTTGTCTGAGGAAGCTACAATCCTCAATGAAGGCTATTTACCAGATGTAGATGCAACTCAAGCAGTTGACTCTAAATTAAACGGCAATGAAACAAAAGCGGCACCTTGGTTCATCGGGAACAATAGCAGCGCCTAGTATCAGGCGCTATTAAGCGTTTGCCACTCCTATCTAGAATCCGCCCCATTGCCTCTTCGGGATGCCTGCTTGTAACGTCTAAAAGAGGCTAGCTGCCGATACCACTTTATTCTCGGAAACCGAGCTTCCGATGTTAGGAATTGTCGGAAACCCAATATAGACAACGCAGGTTAGGCCGGGTGGAAGGGTGCGAATGCCTCGACGCTCGTAGTCGAGGTGAGTCTTGCAAGGATATCCACACCGCTAGCGCCGCCCCTGCGAAGAGCGCCGTCTGTTGCTGCCGTGGCACTAGGGTGCTGAACCGATACTTAACAGAGGTCGAAGATCGGCACGAGCTTTTGAGTTGGTTCCCTGATGATTTGATATGCTCCACGTTCATTGACCGGGGCTACTGGAGCTAGTAGTGATAAAGGAGAGAATATTGAGCTTGTCACCATACGGAGAAATGCTTACTGGGTACCTGGTCTGGGCGGACGTCTCGGTCGATAATCTAGCGAACCTTGCTTAGGAGGCGGGCTACCCCTTCGATCCGGAAGTTATGGTCGGCCACATGCATAACTATGGGTACGAGCCAGAGGACCTGCACATCGTTCGTGGACCCGCTGCGGTTCTTGGGCTGGATACGGAGGCTGTGGGCAGGCTCGCCGTGGCGTACTTGTCGAATAAGTAAGTGTGACCTATCTGGCTGGGCCCTATATCAGGGGCTCCGATCGTTTGTTTGGTATGCGCTTGGCTATGAAACCACAACACCATCTCGACAAATGCATCATGCACCCTAACGAGGAACCACCGCGTATGGACCACTGCGAGACCTGGTATGTCGATGCACAGGGGTACAAATACACTGGGAAGGACCTCACCCCGGCCACCGCAGATATACCATTACGCGAAAGTTTGGATGCGCACGGGATTCCCTACTCCAGCCTTCCTGCTGTGGTCAGGAGGTTTTCCATCTAAGGCCTGCCAGGCTACCTAGTCAACCTGGCTTTGCCTCTCTTACTGCTTTGTTCCAGTGTACATTTACTTCACTACCTTGCCTGTTCAGCTCGGCTCCTCTAGCCTGGGCCGCAGCCCTGATAAAGACTCCGGCCCTCTTTTGGGGGGTGCGTAAGCTCGTTTGTGGCCGTATACCTCGGAGCGTTGTTCTTCAAGGGTCGGGTTTGTAAGTTGTAGGTAGTTTCTTGTGTAAATCGCCGACTTTTGCACCCAAAGCCCGGCTCTCTACTTACTAGAAATAGCCCATCGGCTATTTAGCTGCCCTGATTTGTATATGCATATGTGTATATAGGAACACATAATGCTCGACGAGCACTTTCTTTCTCTCTGCACCCTCCTCTCATCAGGCCGGATTTATAGAGCTTTAGAGCGCTCGGTCTTCCGCTGTGCATCGGGCTATTAAGCGCCGTGGTAGGCTTCCTCCTTGGCGACTAGAGGTTGGATCATAGGCTCTCACGGGTTATCTTTATTCGATGAGTCATGGAGGCATCACTCAGGAACTGGCCGATAAGGTACGCGAGGTCATCTGCGGAGAGTGGCAAGGTGCGGGAGGATCTCTTCATAGCGCGGCAGTCTATCAACGACTCTTGGAGGAGGGGGTGGAAGTCGCTGACTATCAGATGAGTGCGATCCTCAACGCCTTTAAGGTAGGGGGATTAATAACGGCTCCTCCTCGTCCGCAGTGTGAAGAGGACGTTCGTAAGCATGGCGACCTCCTGATACGGGGTGTAAGTGCCAGCCTCTGCGGCTCCTCCTGAGGGCCCCTTATTCCACTGATCTAAGGAGGAGGCGAAGACGTGCTACGTAGGTGGTGGGGTTAGCCCCTTGGAGTCGCGATGGCTGGAGGGGCGTTCTTCATGTATATAGAGAGCCGCACGATCGGGTTACCGATGCTGAGTGAGGAGTGGCTGGACCCTCCGGGAGTCCTTTCGTTGATAGTCGAAGCTATCTTAGTGGGGGTGTGCCTCTCTGGGGTAAGAAGAAGATCCCCACAACAACAGCCCCCTTAACAGCCCCCTTCCGAGAGTCACTCGATCTAGGAAGCCATTACAACGATGGAGGAGTTGTAACGAGAAAATTGAGTTGGCGCTTCCGGGGGGTTGTTACCGTGGCGGTTGCCCTGGCCGAGCTGACGACTGCCTGTGGGACCTCGGACGAGAGTGGCAGCTCGAGCGCTGCAATTGGCGAGCAGGTGTAGACTGATGCGGGGCTGGTGTCTGGTATGCCGGGCCGACGAGATGCTTCGAACACGATCTTCAAGGGGATCCCATATGCCACTCCCCCAATCGGTGACCTGCGCTGGCAGCCGCCACAGTCGCCGGCTTCCTGGCAGGGTGTGCGCAAGGCGGACACCTTCGGCGACATCTCTATCGGCTCATATAACTCATAGACCAACCGGTCGATCTGCTGCTTAGTCGCCTCTATCTGGCGCTGAACACTTCTCTTACCTATGTATCCTTCGCCGGTGCCACAGGAACCAGAAAAGCCCGCTTACCACAATAGCTAGCCCCACGTACCCAAGAGGTTGTGCGTACTGGGCTACCGTCCTCCACCAAGTGCCGAGTGCCCATCCCAGGCCGATGAACATGGTGTTCCACAGACTGGCGCCCAAGGTTGTGTAGGTCAAGAATCGCCAAAGTGGCATCCGGTTAAGCCCCGCTGGCACCGAGATTAGACTGCCTACACCAGGAATGAGCCGAGCGATCAGGACAGCTTTCTCATCGTGCTGCTCGAACCATGCGCTTGCCTTGTACAAGTGCGACTCATTCACGAACGCGAGCCGTCCGAATCGTCTGACGAACCGGTGCAGGGGCTTCTCGCCTAGGCGGTGCCCCGGAGCGTAAAGAATTAGCGCACTGACCAGCGATGCCGCTGTCGAAGTTAGAAGCACCATTGGGAAAGAGAAGTACCCTCGGTCAATCAGGAAGCCTGAGAATGCGAGGACAAGCTGGGAGGGTATAGGCAACAGTAGGTTCGACAGTGCGACCAGGACAAACACGCCAACGTAGCCGAAGGAGTAAACAACGTGGATACTCCCTCGGGTAAGTTCGGTAAGCAGATCGCTCATGGCGTCTTTCTTTCTATGTGAGGGTTGAAATATTTGCTGCGTATCGCTAGAAAATGGGTGAGGTCATGCTTTTTCTCCGTGAGGGGTTGGGCTGAGAGTGCTGTACTTCGAGATCCGGCGTACATGTGAAGCTGCCCTAAACCGGACACTTGCTGGGCTAGGGCGGTGCTCTGAGCCGGGGAGATCATTGGATCCTCGAAGATCGGGCCGAGCGCCAGCGCAACAAAAGATAGGCAACCCCCACCACAACAGCCAAGCCAACCAAATAGTCCACATAGCGTAGGTAGGCTCCAACCTCTTGCCAGTTCTCCCCAAGTAGGTAGCCCAAGTACGTAAGCC
>JAFAPF010000319.1 GCA_019247245.1 Rubrobacter sp.
TGGGAAAGGGGGTAGACGGTGTTGTCGGTGCGAGGATAGGAGATGTAACCCTCGGTGTACAAATCCTCGGCGAGCCGCGCGGCTCGCGAGGGGCTGATACCGAGGTTGGCCGCCGCCGACAGGAAACCGGTGGTGTTGAACGGTACCGGAGGCAGGCGGGTAGCCACCTTCTTCTCGATCTCTGTGACCCTAGCTGTATCCGTCAGGTTCTCGTAGGCCGCCCGCGCGGCGGCTTCTTCCTTGAACCGGCCATGGGCATGGTGGGCCGTGAACGCTTCGCCGTTCTTGAGAGTGGCCTCTACCTCCCAGTAGGGTTCGGGAGTGAACGCCCGGCGCTCGCGCTCGCGCTCGGCGATCAACACCAAGGTTGGGCTCTGGACGCGACCCACGGAGAGAAAGGCGCTCCCGTAGCGCTTCGTCGCCCGTGAGACCCAGCGCGTCAGCGTCGCACCCCAGATCAAGTCTATATCTTGTCGCGCTTCGCCCGCTGCTGCTAGCTCTTTGGAGACCTCGACGAGATCGTCAAAGGCCCGCGCTACCTCGCTCTTAGTGAGGGCGGAAAAGCGCGCACGCTCGACATGGTCCACGAGCTTCGGATTGGTCGCGAATACCAGTGAAAGGGCCTCAACGCCGATAAGTTCACCCTCCCGGTCGAAGTCTGTCGCGATCACCACGCGCTCAGCCTTTTTGGCCAGAGAGCGTACCGCCTCGGCCATGCCTTTCTCAGAGACGGATTTTTGGATCTCCGCATCTATGAGGCTGGCCGGCTCGACCTTCTGCCAGTTGGAGTACTCCTCAGGATATTCGGTGTTCAGGACGTGACCTTTAAGACCTACCGAGACGCAATCCTCGTCTTTCCAGGTAAAGGCATGATACGGGATGCTCCGGTGCTTACCGCCCTTCACAGGCCCTTCGGCTAGGAACTGGGATATCTTCTTGGCCGCGTTTGCTTTTTCGGAGATTATTAGTCGCATATTGTTACGATTCTACACCAGCAAAACACACTTTGACGGATGATAGTAAACCTCTGTTCATCGAACCAACCCTGTTTTGCTGAGGTCGCGCTTGGACTCTACTATGAGCCATATTGTTCCCCCTCCGTCATAGTTATGAGACTCAACCTCATCGATCACGAGGTTGAGAACGCCCGTCAAGCCACTTCTTAACATCTTATAACATATCTCCAAAATACTGCAAACGCTGCTACCGACAGGGTGGCCTGTTTGCCCAGAGTCCGGTCTGAACTAAGTCGGCATTCTGAAGTACACCTAATAACTACCCTGCCCCACATGTTGCGGTTCTTCTAACTCATCCTAGGCTCCTCGGACGTAATGCTCTACGCTGCTGACCAGTGCGTGACGAACGATACACGAGGCCAACGAGCCATCAAAGTGTAATCTTGCTAGGGACAATACATCCCGTTAGGGCGATGCTGAGGCGAGCCTAGGAAAAGATTGGTCGGGGGATGAGTCTAGAGCTGGTACTGGGGCTGACTGGTGTTCTGGTAGGTGGCGGCGCGCTCATCTTTGCATTCCTAGCTTGGTTGAACTCTCGAAAATCCGTAAAAAGTAGCGAAGAGATCGCTGGGGACCTCCGAGGAGCAGCTGAGGCTCGCCAGAAAGCAGGCTCAGACGCGGCCTGATCTGGAGGTAACAGCGGTGCGCCTGCTAGAGCCCGAGGAAGCGGAAGGTGTGAGCGAACTCCTCCGGGAGTCGAGGAGGAGAGGGATCGCGAGAGGGAGTGGGAGGAGAAGTCAATGCACATCGAACAGCTGCCTATGGCAGAGCGTCTCTGTGAGGAAGACAAGCTAAGCAGGGAGTATTTGGACATATTAGCGAACAAGAATCGCTACCAAGGGCCCCTTCCCGATAAAGTGGCGCGGGTAGATCTCGCTAACTGGGGGGAGAGCGCAGCCTTTGGGGTTATGGGCTGTATCTTCTTCGAGTCTTCTCATCTCTCAAGCCTCTTGACTACTTCAGCGACGATGCGAAGGTCTTTGATAATCAGATCGGCGCCTACAAAGTGGAGGTAGGCAACGACAAGGACATCCTACTCACCCCCACCGGAGGATACTCCTTCGATATCGCCGTCTCAATACGCTCGGCCGGGACTACTTGGGTTGCGTATGACCTCTCCTGCCCTACGGGCTCATTCACGCAGAACGTTAAGGCGCTAGAGCTTCCGGATCGGTAGCTCGGATCGGTAGCTACCTACATACTTACCTCCGCACGGGACGTGCTTCGAATGGTAGAAAGGGATGTTTACATGCGGATAGTGATCTTTTGGCATAATAAGACGTGAACTACACTTTCCGCACCACCCTATCTGAGGGTGTCTCAAAAGATTTCTACTATTAGGCAGCCTAAACCTTTAGGTGTTACAAGCAAGTAGAGCAGCCAGAAAGGGTGATGGGCCAGGTTCTAGATAGGCGTCAAATATTTAATAGCATCTACTCCTAGGAGCTGTTATGGTTTCAAATGAGATGAGACCTCCCATAGAGATGGGGCACAAGGGTAAGGAGGAACCCAACGATAAAGAGATAAAGCAGCTACAGCGGAGTCTAAACGAGCAAGTGCTCGAAGGGGCCACGGCAGATCCCCAGTGGAGGCAGAGGTTTATCGAGGACCCGGAAATGCTACGGCCGAGTTCCCGGAAGTCCAGAGGTTCCGGGAGACGTACGAAATCGAACCATTGCCTGATAGCCATGCCCGCTCAGAAGGAAGATCTTGTACAGCTAAACCGGAGCTTCTGGGAGAAGGTGCTTGAGCGGCAGCAAGTGACCCCCTCTGGAAACAGCAGCTCCTCAACCACCCGGGAAGCAACCTTGAATGCGTACGACTTCCCGGAGCTTAAGAGGGTCGAGGAGCTACAGCAGAGTGCTGATTACTCAGGGAAGGCAAAGGTCGCAGGCCACCTCATACCAGGTACATCCCAAGTGATGACAAACCCATATTAATACACTTCTATGCAGAAGGGTTTTTGCTGTCCTTTCTACACCTTAAAGCAAACGAATTATTCGGGTTAACCGAGCTGTGTAATGAGCAGTAAAGCCTCCGACCTCGCAGTGTTTCACTAGTGCCAGATACGGCCGCTCGGTGGCCTCGGCGATGAAGCTCGAGGAGTACGCGAGAAGGTCCCTTACGTCAGCCCTTTAAGAGCCCAGCAAAGTGTGAAAGTACAAAACACAACCTGAGCTACGGTTCCCGCCCTGCTAGGTGCGAAAGAGGCTGACGAGGAGTTGGTAGAATGCTATGCTAAGCTCGTACTTGAAAAACTCCAAACCCTATCCCCCGACGAGAGGCGGCTGCTCTACAAAACGCTTTAGGAGGTTACTAACCCGGTGTCGAGGGAAGGCGAGATCAGGATCAGGCGGCTACCTTTCCTCATCGACGAAGAAGACTGTTGGCGGGAGAAAACCGCATATGGTTACATGCTGTAACGGGGTACCGAGGGTTCGAATTCCTCCTACTTCGCTCTCATTTCTTGCGTTTTGCAGGATAAACATAAACGAAAAGGGGAAAGGCGGGAGAAGCCACGCCCCGATTTACACCACTTAGTACACCAACGTAATTCGAAGAGACTTTTAGGATAGAGCAGCTTCCATGGCGGCGGCAGTCTGATCCCCCATGCCGGGCAGGACGTGGCTGTAGCGATCCAGCGTCATTGCTACCGAGGCGTGGCCTAACAGCTCTTGCACCAGCTTGGGATGGTGGCCACGAGAGAGCAGTAGCGTGGCGCAGGTGTGGCGTAGGTCGTGGAAACGTATATCCGGCAGTCCTGCCTTTTTGAGGAGCGGCTTGAACGAGGTCGTAGCAACGTTGCGGAGGTCGAGAGGCTTGCCAGCGGTGGTGCAGAAGACGAGGTCGTGCTCATACCATAGGCTTCCCACGTTGAGTCTTTCCTCTAGCTGACGTGCTCTGTGCCGCTTGAGCGCTTCGACAGCGCGGGTAGTGAGCTTTATGTTGCGGCCCCTGCCGTTTTTGGGTGTGGTGAAGGTGGGACCGATCCTGGCCTGGGACCTGGTGCACCTGACACTCAAGACGGCCCCGCCAGCAGCGTCGGTGTCGATGTCTTTCCACTTGAGGCCCAGAAGCTCGCCAATCCTGAGCCCCGCCGTGACGGCAAGTATGTAAAGGGCTTCGAGGCGGTTCTCACGAGACGTCTCTAAGAGGCACTTGGCTTGCTCGGTGTCCAAAGGGCATATCTCTTCGGGGCTCGGCTTCGGGGGCGTGACGGCCTTGCAGACATTGCGAGGGACTATCCCCCACTTGACAGCCTGCTCCAAGGCCTTGTGGAGGATGGCGTGCATCAGGCGGACGGTGCCAGGTGCGAGGCCTTCGTCAAGCTTAGACTGGTAGAAGCCTTGCACGTGGTCGGGGCCCAGGTCCTTAAGCTTCCTGTTGCCTATCATATAGGCTTTATATGGATGCGGATCATGCGCTCGTAGCTCTCATAGGTCGAGGGCTTGACGGAGCCCTTGACTGAGCCATTCAACCAGCGGTCCAGGTACGCTGCCAATGTCTGGTTCTCGCCCTCGAAAACGAGGCCTGTGTCTCTGTCGGCCATCGCCCTGGTCAGCTTCTCGTTCGCTTCTGCGCGCGTCCTGCCGTAGAGGGTCTTGCGCCGAGGCCCGGTGGACGTCTCTATCCAGTAGCGGGCCATGTAGAGCCCACTCTTCCTATGGCGTGTGATGCTCCCCTCGCCATTGCCGCGTTTACCCATTCTTCAGCCCTCTCTTCTGGTCAGTTCTCGAGGATCCATATCGAGGGCTTTTGCTAGCTTGCGAATGGTGCTGAAGCGTGGCTCGACCTGATCGTTCTCTACCCTAAGCACCGTGCTTAGGCCCAATCCAGCGGCTCTGGCCAACTCCTTCTGCGTCAGGAGCCGGTCTTCTCTTGCTAGACGAAGGTTGTTGCCTATCCTCACGTTATCAATTGTAAGCACCGCTCGCTTCGCTCGCTGCCCGTCTATTGCTCTTATTATAACATAAAAGACACTTTATATATACTTAAAAGACTTTACTATGAATATGAAATGACGTATAATAAAGGTGTCAGATAAAGAAGCGGCCCCGGCGGTGTTGGTAGCACCCCGAGGCCCGACCACCAGGAGGTAAGTTCCTGATGGCAGAGATCAGTTTAGCGCGTTCTGCGCAAGACGAGCCTCCGGAGTGGGTTGAGTGCCTCCGGCACGAGGGTGAGAAGTGCCCCCGCTGCGACGGCTCAGGTTTTAGGCCTCGTCGGCGCTGCGAAGGGTGTGGTGAGCCTACTGGGCGTCCCTCCGAGGGCGGCAGAGCATTGATGGGCCTTAAGGCAAGGATCAGCCGATGTGGTGTCTTTTCTGCCACCCGGAGCACCGCTTTATCGATGCGGTTTGGAGCGCGCTCGAGAGGATGGGAGACTGATGGCCTCGGCCCCTCTTTCCCTTGGGTCGCCCCTTAGCCACGCCGGCAGCTCTTACCCTGCTCAGGAGAACTGGCCAGGACCCGTTTGCGATCAGTGGGTAGCACTGCTGAGTAACTATTGGAAGGGGCCTCTAGTTCAGGCTTCCAGAGGGACCGAAAACACGACAAGTAGCCTAAAACGGCAGTATTTCTCTGCCTCGTGGTACGTAGAACGTCCATTGTGCGAAGAGCTCTGCCAGTTGTGCTTCGAAACGAACCCGAGCCGAGTGGTAGCAGCCCCTAGCGGGTATAGGCACCCGCTCTTCATCAAGTAAAAGCATAAGGAGTGCGCTCTTCACTGGTCAGAAGGCATGAAATTCCTAAGGCGTCGAACACTCTGACGGTCCACTTTGTAGACCAGCGGTTCGGCTGCCAACCCATCTTCAC
>JAFAPF010000323.1 GCA_019247245.1 Rubrobacter sp.
GGATGGCGACGAGGCCACGAAGTGCTAGCACCCACCAGCTGGGAGCGTGTTCGTGTGTCCCTGATTGCGGATAAGCACGACGCATGCCGATCTCCTTTTCTGTCGCTTCCTCAAGTAGGCTGACTATTACGCACAAGTATGATGCCACCATGTACGGTAATACTCCAGGCTCTTGCGTGGGCACCTACGGATAGGTCATCATAAGTACGTGAACCAATCCTCGATCCGACTTTGCATCTGTGCGGTTCTCTGACGATGGCTGACCGTGGCGAGTGTCGGAGTGTGCCGGCTCTGGCGCCGGGATAGGTTCGCTCGATGAGCAACGGGCAACCTCCGCAGGAGCGAGACGTCCAACTCGGCGAGCGGACCAAGATCGAGGGCCGCTTCGGCATGGTCTTGTTCCTGCTCATCATTGCCGTGTTCTTCTCGATATCCGCCCCGGATGAGCCGTGGGCTTTGCTGGTGACCACGATAATCTTGGCGCTCACTCTCAGCGTCGCCATGTGGGCCTCAGGCGTGCGGCCAATGGTTGCCCGAGCAGGGTTGGGGTTTGCGGTGCTTGGCATTGGCGTCAGCATCGTCATCGCCGTCTCCGTGACAGCGAGGATCGCTAGCGGAGGCATTGCGATCACAAGCCTGCTTTTGACGCTGGTGACGATGGGCGCGGTCGCTCGCCGGATCTTGCTGCAGGTCGAGATTAGCGTGATCACGGTCCTGGGGGCCTTGTGTATCTACGTGCTACTCGGGTTGTCCTTCGCCTTCGTGTTCAATACTGTAGGGGATCTAGGACCGCAACCCTTCTTCGCCTCACACGAGCGCGGGACACGCAGCGACTATATGTACTTCAGCTTCATCACTATGGAGACGGTGGGCTACGGCGACCTGACACCTCAAGGTGGCCTGGGTCGTGCCCTAGCGGCAACCGAAGGGCTGCTGGGACAGATCTACCTGGTCACTGCTGTCGCAGCCCTCGTGGGCAACATCGGCCGCACGCGTTAGCGCTTACGCCTCGCTAAAATGGGAAGCTGCATACGAAGGTAGATAAAATGAGGAGATAGTGGGTATCCATGAGCACATTCCCCTTCTTATAGAGCGCTATGGGAACCTGTTCGTGTTTTTCGGGGTGATGCTAGCGTGCACTGGGATACCAATCCCGAGCCAGCTCATCCTAATAGCCTCTGGCGTCTTGGCCCAGCAAGGCTACCTTGGCTTGACGGACGCACTCGTGTTCGGGATCTTGGGAGCCGTAGCCGGAGAGCAGATCGGGTACTGGGTCGGCCACAAGGGGGGGCGGCCTGTCATCGAGCGTTGGGGCCATTACATTCTGGTCACACCCGAGCGCCTAGCACGAGCAGAGCACTTATTCAGAGAATATGGAGGTAAAACGGTCTTGTTTGCCCGATTTATCCCTGGGCTTCGAGTCTTCAGCTCTCTTTTGGCAGGCATAAGCCAGATGAGCCGGAAACCCTTCCTCTTTTACAACGTCCTAGGCGGTGTCCTCTGGCCCGCAATCATGGTCGTCCTGATAGGATACTTCCTGATAGGCCATCTCCTGCTAAGCTACGTCATGGCAGCGCACATCGATCTCTAGCACGGGCTAATCGTGCTGCCCTCATGCTGCCTGCCAGTCGAGCGAATCCATGGCGCTGGCACGGCGCCCGGAGCCCTGAGACGGGTTCTCAGAAAAGGATAAGCGCGATAAATATGACGCAGACTATGATGTTCGCAAGCCAGCTGTGGGTGTTCATCCACCCGCGCACCTGGGGCATGAGCCGGTGTGCGCGGCTGTAGAACAGCAGGTAGAGCAGCAGCGGTAGCGCCGCGATCAGGGTCGTTGCCGCAATGAATGGCAGCACGGCGCCCAGCCCAAGGTCGTCGTGCTCGAGGTTGACGCCGACCGTAAGCAGGATAATGACGTCGCTTGGGAACAGCAAGAGAACATGCATGGTAGCTTGTGAACGGCCGGAAAAGAGAGGGGGGTGAGAACTTGTAGTCGATCTTCTTGGTAGCTGCTTTGGGAGTAACTAGGAAGCCACTCGGCAGAGGGAAAGGAAGTGACTATGGACTCATCCTCAGCAACACAGAACGTATCGATCCCCTGGTGGCTCGTACTACTGGAAGGGATAGCAGCCGTGATTATCGGGCTTTTTTCTGTTAACGACCCCAGGCATTACCCTGTTGTTCTTAGTGCAGGTCACAGGCTTCTTTTGGCTCATCGACGGTGTCTTGAGAATCGTTAGTATCTTCGTGGACAGCTCTTCGTGGGGCTGGAAGCTTGTTGGAGGAATCATAGGCGTCCTCGCCGGGATGCCTGTTCCAAGAGTAACTGATTTATAACTATTCCCAGTAATCACCAACTGCCTGTGTAGGGTGTGTATCTACCGGTTTCGAAACACCGACGAAAGGAGGGTGAATGATGCAACCTCTCCGAGCAGGTGTGAAACAACACAGACCCTCGCTACGCTTGGTGGTGATTCGGGCCAGCCAGTATAGAAGGAGCCCGCCTAGTGGATCTTCACACCTTCATCGTTACTGATTGCTGCCTCACCGACGATTGCCTCCACGGACAACCGTTGCCCCACGATCGTCCTCTTGTGTCGGTGTCTTGAGCCTGAAGGCCAGCAAGAACGAGAACAGCGATACGACCCCTAGCCCCGCCGCTGCAGCCTGCATACCAATGTTGCGGGCCTCGGCGTAGATACCCACCACCTCTTGCTCGACCTGGGGCGATACTCCTTGGAGCGCATCCCGTACCTGAGCGTTGCTCATCGTCTGGGTAGAACTGTCGAGCGCCGCCTCTAACCGATCTTTCTGGGCGTTACTCAGCTCCGGGCTCTGTTGGAGCTGCGTGGTCCCCACGGCGATGAGTACCCCGATGAGCACTGCCCCAGCCACCGACGTACCAAGTGCTGACCCAAGGTAGCCCACGCTGCGCGAGAAGCCCGAGACATCGCTCGTCTGTTGGGGGGGAGCCGCCGACTGCACGAAGTCCTGGACGATCGCGAGCACTATGCCGAGCCCCAAGCCCACCAGGATAAGGCCCGGGGCAAGGCTGAGCTTCGTTGCTGTAACTACTAGACTACCCGCGAGGACAATGCAACCGACGCCCAGCGTAAGGAACCCAACC
>JAFAPF010000330.1 GCA_019247245.1 Rubrobacter sp.
AACAGAGACCTCACCATCCCCTTCCACGTCGAGCCTGCTTCGCCGCTTGTCGCTGCGGCGTGCGGTCTACTCATCACCTTCCTCGCGGTCTTTTTTACCAGCCTCCGCATAGGCAGCCTCAACGTCGTCGCTGCCATCCGCGATCTACCGGAGGAGAAGAGCTCGCGGCACCTTCTACGCTGGCTCTTCCTGCAGGGTCTGCTGCTCGTCGCAGGCCTCGCCCTCACCGCGGTGGGCTTCCTCACGGAAGGCGGCTACCTGGCGGAGCCCGTACCTGAGTCCAGTGGATACTTCATGCTCCTCGGACCTGTGGTTGCAGCGTGCGGGATCGGCCTTAGCTTCTCCCAGGTCTTACCGGCCCGGATCGTCTGGACGATCACCGGAGCGGGGGTTTTAGCGTACGCATACTTTGCCGGTAACTTGGAGGTGGTAGCGCGGGCCAACGAGGAGAGCCCGGCCATATTCTTTGTCGAGGGCGTTCTGATGGTGCTCGGAGCGGTGTTGCTCACATCTTTCAACCTCGGCCTTGTATACGGCGTTTTGCGCTTCGCACTGCGCCTCGCGCCAGGACGCGCGCCTGTTCTAAAAATGGCGATTGCCCACCCGGCCTCCCGCCCAGCCCGCACCGGCTTTACGCTCGCGATGTTCGCGCTCGTCCTGTACATGGTCACCATAAGCTCTATCTTCTCCAGCACCCAATCGGCTGCTTCCGAGCAAACCCGCGACGAGCAGCTCTCCGGCTATGACGGCGCGGTCCAGTCCGGGCCCGTTGCACCTATAGGCGACTTCGATGCGAAGGTGAAGGGTAACGACGTTTTGCGATCGGCGATCACCGATAGTGACCGGCTCGTAGCCGGCCGTGTCGAGCTGCCTGACTACAAAGCGGCTGACTATACTACATCGCTCGGGCCGCATATAGGCAGGGCGACACCCGGGGCGAACGTTGCAGAGTATGTGACCTACGTGCCGGATAGTTTCCTCTCCAGCACGACCGACGAACTCCAGGAGCGTTCTCCGGAGTACGCCACAGATAGAGAGGCGTGGGAGGCCCTAAGGCGCGACCCGAACCTCGCGATCCTCACCTTCCCTTATAGTGGGGAAGGCCGGTTCCTGACTCGTCCTGAGCTCGGGGCGGGGGACGTGCTCCGCTTGCGCGATCCCACCACCGGCAAGGAGGTCGAGAAAAAGATCGTAGGTAGGATCAAAGACCCAGGTGGGTTCACCCTCGGCGTAGTCAACGGCGTTGTGGTGGGTGAGGAGGCAAAAGGAGAGTTCCCAAACCTCCAAACGCAGGAGACGTATCTTTTGCGGGTGTACAAGCGGGCTGATACGGTTGCGGTCGGTCGGGAGCTCAAGAAGGAGTTCGCGGCGACGGGCGCGCAAAGCTTCTTGGTGGACGATATCCTGGGGCGGGGACAGGAGTTCATAGACACGTTCGTGAAGATCGTGCAGGCTTTCCTGACTTTCGGGCTGTTTGTCGGGATAGCGGGGCTGGCGGTTATCAGTGCCCGCGCGGTCCACGAACGGCGACGCGAGATCGGGGTTTTGAGAGCTTTGGGCTTTAGGAAGGGCATGGTTGGCTGGCAACTCGTTACCGAAAGCTCCTTTATCGCGTTGCTCGGTATACTTCTTGGCGTGGCTGTCGGTGCTCTAGGCGGCTACAATCTGTTCAGCGTCACGGTGAAAGACCCGAACACTCAGTTCGTCTTTCCGTGGTTGTCACTGATCGTTGTTGGTCTTCTGGTCTGGGCGGCGTCGCTCATCTTTACTATTATCCCGGCTGTGAGGGCTTCCCGGGTACCGCCTGTCGAGGCCCTCAGGTATCAGGGCTAGAGGGGGTAGTTACGGAATCAAACACTAACGGTGGGAACATAGGACGCTCTAGATCCTCCGTCGGCCGTCTACTCGAAGAGATGCGTCACCGCAGGGGTCTCTCCCTGCAAGAGGCGGCCCGATCAGTAGGTGTCCCGGCCGACCAGCTGGCAGGTCTAGAGAATGCAGACCACGCACCCCTGTCCGACGCCGATTACGTTGGGCTCGTGCTCCGGGTATACACTGACTATCTGAGCCTCAACGGCTCCCGGTGGGAGACGGGACCTACGAGGATAGTAGAAGCCCGCGGGGTGTACAAGAACTATCGTACCGAGGAGCTCACCGTTCACGCCTTGGAGGACGTGAACTTAAGTATCGGGCGAGGCGAGCTCGTCGCGGTCATGGGTCCTTCGGGCTGTGGCAAGACCACCCTGCTCAACACCCTCTCGGGCCTCGACGATATAGACCTGGGTGAGATCTTCATCGCTGGGGAGCCCCTACATGCCCTGAGCGACGCCCACCGCACCGAGTATCGGGCCCATCACATGGGGTTCATCTTCCAAAGCTTCAACCTCATGCCCGTCTTGTCCGCCGTAGAGAACGTTGAGCTACCCTTGCTGGCGAGCGGCGCCGGTGTCAAGGTCGCTCGCCGTCGCGCCCTCGAGATGCTCCAACGTGTGCACTTGGTGAACAAGGCTGACCACCGTCCCAACCAGCTCTCTGGTGGCCAGCAACAAAGAGTGGCTATAGCCCGCGCCCTCGTCAACGAGCCTGCCATCGTCTGGGCCGACGAGCCCACCGGCAACCTCGACTCCGACACCTCGCAGGAGGTCCTCGACCTCCTGCTTCAGCTCAATCGCGAGAACGCACAGACCTTTGTCGTCGTGACACACGATCCGGGCGTCGGGTCGCTCATGGACCGCGTGATCCGGATGAAGGACGGCCGGATCGTAGGGCAGCAGGCCATAAACTCGGGAGAGACGAATGCGCACACCTAGAGGCTCCGCTTCCCGCGGCCTGCGAATGTTCTGCGACTCGGGTCCGCTTTTGTCAGACTAGCAGAAGATAAGCGTGATAAGCCAGGACCTACCCAAAGCTCAGGGAACACCCATTGCGGATATCCGATTTTACCCGCTCTCTTGGGGCGGTACATCTCTCTATGTGCTGCTCCGATAAGCAGATCCAGCCTCTGCGTACCTTCGGTGAGGGTAGCGAGGCCTAAAGAAACGGTTATCTGACGACTCAAGGAAGCATCGCGTTCGGGGGAGCATTCGCGCTTCACCGCTTGACAGATGCGCTCGGCGACATCGACGGTGTCTTCCAGGTCGCTGCTCATCAACAGGACGAACTCCTCGCCCCCGTACCCGAGCCACCAGGTCATCGGCTCGGGTCGACTCACGTAGCACACATGCTACACAGCGCAAGACGTTATCTCCGGCCTCATGGCCATAGCGGTCGTTATAGGGCTTAAAGTCATCAACGTCGAGCACCGTGCAGGAAGGTCGTTGCGCTCGGACAGCTCAATCCAGCGCGTTGCCGCCCGACGGAAAAAGGATCGGTTGCTCAGGTTCGTCAGGTCGTCCACGTTCGCCGAGCGTCTCAAGGAGGCGATCTCCTCCCGCTCGGCTCGGTATATGAGATACAAGGTAAATCCCCTGGAAGATATCGCGAGCAGCTCCGCGAACTCTTCGATAACATCGGCGTACGTGCTCGGCCAGAAGAACAACGGCTCCAGCACCCCCACCAACTCCGACAATATATCAGGGCCGCAGCGGCGACAAAGATCCGCATTGCGCTCCGGTGTGAAGAGAGGGTTAGCGCAGGCGCTATACGTAGCGCCAAGAGGAGTACAACGACCGCAGCGGCGGCGTTGAGTAACCCAAAGCCCGCTTCGAGGATCCGGGGTAGGTCTAACGGTTCCATCATCGTACGATCTATGTAGCCTTCTCGAGGTTTTGCCGCTTGCTATGGACGTCTTCAGGCATGGTGGCAGGAAGTCTCGCACCGGTATTCGGCGCTCTTACGCTCACCGATGCTGGCCTCTTTCACAGTCCCCTCGATTCAAAACAGTACACTGCCGGTAAATGGGCAGCCTAAACCCGAAGTCCGGAGCCCTTCAGGGCTCCAGCCCGATCTTAGCTGCTACCTACCACCTGTCTTCAGACGAAGACTATCAGGAGCAAGGAGGTTTAGGCCAGCTGGTAGAGGTCTAGGTCCGCCTTTACCACACGTTCTTCGATGTCATGACGCAGGTGGAAGCCGAGCCTCCTGAGGACGTGACGCATGGCACGGTTGGTGAGGACATCGGCGGTTATGCGGCGTAAGCCTTCAGCGCGACCGGCTTCTAAGAGCTTGCCAAGGAGCATGGTGCCGAGCCCCGACCCTGGAAGTGGTCGCTGACGAGGACGGAGATCTCAGCCTCCTCAGGTGCTGAGTGGTCCCTGCTCAGGCAGCCCACACCCATGATCTCCGGCTCTCCGGTCTCGGGGTTCTGGCGCTCGTCGTCGAGCGCCATCTCCCTGTCGTAGTCTATGAAGCAGATTCGTGTCAGGCGCTCGTGGGCGATCCTCTCTGGTCGAGGCGTAGCGCGTGGAAATAGCGCATAGAGACGCTGCGCTCTGAGAGCGACTCGTGAAAGCTGACCATCAGCGACTCGTCCTCGGGTCGGATGGGACGGACTGTTAGGAGCGTCCCGTCCTTTAGCTCCTCCCGGCTGACGTACTGTGTTGGATAGGGCCGGATGGCTGTCTCCGGTAACTCTTCAGCCTCTACCTCTATATCAGGATCATGCAAGACGATGCGGACGTCGAGAGCGGCGAGGCCCTCGCGGGAGGCAAGAGGGGGTTTACGTCTACCTCTTTGATGCGAGGCTGCTCGACGACGAGCCGGGAGAAGCGCACGAGAAGCTTCTCGAGCGCCGCGAAGTCCACCGGCGGCCCCCAGTACTCCTTTGAGGGCCTCGTAGACGCGAGTTCTTTCCATCATCCGGCGCGCCAGCGTGGTGTTGAGCGGCGAGAGGGCCAAGGCCCTGTCCTTGTAGACCTCGACGAGCTGGCTGCCGGAGCCGAAGAGCAGGATGGGCCCGAATTGCGGTTCTTCCTAGATTTTGGTGAAAAGGTGCGTCAATCTGGCAGCCGAGAAGATCCAGTAGATGATCGAGGTTGCTCATGCCAGAGTCCCGCACCGTACTGCCCGCTCCCAAGCTGCTGAACCTAACCAGGGTTCGTGCTACTGAAAACGCCATTACTCTCTTCGCGAGGACTTCGTCCCGAGAGTTGCTCTTTGTCCGGTGTGCGGGAGGAGATCCACCAGGATCCATTCTCGTTACACGAGGATGCTTGCTGACCTGCCCTGGCAGGGAATCCCCGTTACTGTTCACCTACACGTGAGGAGGTTCTTCTGCGACGAGGAAGCCTGCAACCGAACTATCTTCGCGGAACGATTGCCCGGTGTCGCCGCGCACTACGGTCGCAGAACCGAGCGGCTCGATGGCTGGTTCACGCACGTCTCCTATTTCGCTCTCGGAGGGGAAGCGGGGTCTCGCCTTCTGAAAGATCTTGGTGTCCTCGTCTCTGGCGACACCCTGCTCAACCACATACGTTGGTCACGGCTTCGGGTCCACCGAACGCCCAAAATATTGAGCGTGGACGATTTCGCTTTTCGTCGCGGGACTCGCTATGGGACGGTACTAGTAGATTTAGAACGTCACGCGCTAGTAGACGTTCTGCCCGACCGCAGCGCGGACACTTTCGCTCACTACTGGCTTTCTGAGCATCCAGGAGTAGAGGTGGTGAGCCGGGATCGTGGCGGCGAATACGCCGAAGCGGCGCGGAGGGCAGTTCCTGATGCCGTGCAGGTTGCGGATCGTTTTCACCTCCTGAAGAATCTGAGAAACGTTATTCTTCGAGTGTTCAAACAGCACACTGAAGTCTTGGACTTGGTTCCGACTCCGAGCGTGTATTTCCAAAGACTGTGACGAACCTCCGCCTGGACCGCAAGGCCTCTAAAGCACGTGCCAGAGAACAGGCGCACAAGCTTTTCCACTCCATCCATGCACTCTCAAAGAAGGGTATGAAGAACGCTCAGGTGGCCAGAGAGCTCGGGATACACCGTCACACTGTGGAGAAATACCTGGCCTTCAAGATCCCGCCTCAAAGACGGCACTTCACCAAAAAGGTCAGCACCATCGCACCTTACGAGGACTACATCTTAAAGCGGTGGAAAGAAGGCTGTCACAATGCTAGACAGATACATAGGGAGATCGCAGGGCAGGGCTATCCCGGCGCCTACCAGAACGTCGTCAGGATCACTCGCTATCTCAAAGAACAAGAGGTCTTAGGAAAACCCCTACCGGACACTTCGCCGGGTATCTCCGCTGCTCAGGCAGCCGGTATCCCCTCGTGAAGAAGCCAGAGAACCGCTCTGAAGAAGAGACACGAACACTCAAGAAGCTGAAGACAGTACGCCAGGTTACAGAGCGATGCTGCACATTGTTCGAGGAGTTCGCCTCTGATGCTCAGAGACAAAGAGCAGAGGAGCGAAGAGCAGGCCCGAGCTGGGCTGAAGGAGTGGACAGAGCGGGCCAAAGCGTCTGGGATCGCCGAATTGAAAGCTTTTGCCCTAAAGCTTCTTCAGGACACAGAGGCTGTGGTGGCCGCGATGGTACTGCCCTACAGCCAGGGACAGACCGAGGGCCAGATAAACAAGCTCAAGTTCGTCAAGCGTTCGATGTACGGGCGAGGAAGGTTCGACTTGTTCAGACAACGTGTGCTTTACGCTTCAGCAGCTTGAAAGTTCACTTTGCCACCTGACGAGAGCTTGAGCTCAGTTCATCAAAAGTTAGGAAGAACCCGAATTGCGGGTCAACACTGCTGCCAACGATAAGCTCGTAGTCATCCGCGGACATGATAGGTTACACCGTTATCCCGTCGAAATGTTCTGCACCCACCTTTTCACGCACGGACGCTTCTATCTTGTGGTACGCCTCCCGGGCGATGTCCGCGTCTACCAGAGGTTCAGCTGGACCCCGCCGACATCGGTCTTGTGGGTTATAGACTCCGAGTAGAGCTTGAGTACGACAGGGTAGCCCATGGCGTCGGCGTACCCTATGGCCTCTTCAGGGTTACGGGCTACCTTCGTCTCGACGGTCGGGATACCGTAAGCGGAGAGGAGCTCCTTAACCTCGGGTTCGGTGAGGAGGATGCGCCCGTCATCACAGGCGGCTTCTACGATCTCCCCGGCACGCTCGGGATCGAAGCAGTCCTCTTCTGCAAGCTCGGGAGTCTCGTAGATGCTGCGTAGGTTGTGGGTGTAGTGCCGCATATGGTCAAAGACCCGGGCGGCGGTGTCCGGGTAGCTGAAGGTGGGAATACCGGCCTGATCGAGGATCTCATCGCCAAGAGCCACGCTGTCTTCCATCCAGCTCGCGAGCGCGCGCTCGCCGGCCGTCTTGGCGTAAGGCGCGAGTGCCTCAGCTGTCGCCGTGGGATAGGACATAGCTTGCAGCGTGAGGACGACGAGCATGCCGTCGCTGCCCGGATCCTCACGCACGAGCTCTAGGGTCTTTGCGTACCGCTCGGGGTCTGCGTCGCCGAGGATATCCACAGGGTTGGAGTGGCTCCAAGGGGCGGGGAGGAAGCCATTTAGGGACTGGATAGTCTCGGGCGAAAACTCGGCGAGTTCGCCACCGCCGGTGATGAGCTCGTCGGTGGCCAGCACACCTAGGACGCCTGCGTTGGTAATGCTGGTAAGGCGCGGGCCTTTCGGGCGGCTGCTTGGAGAGGACCTCGGCCATGTAGGAGAGGCCGGAGATCTTATCGACCTGTACAACGCCGCTTCTACGGAAGGCAGCGTTCAATACCTCATCGCTGCCGGTCAGGGAGCCTGTGCGAGGGGGTGGCGTGTTCGGCGGCCTCGGTGCGGCCAGCCTTTATGATGATGATGGGCTTGGTGAGCGCCACCTCGCGGGCGGCGGAGAGGAACGGCTACGCGTCGCCGACGGACTCCATGTAGATGACGACGCTCTTTGTGCTCCGGTCGTCGCCGAGGTAGTAGATGAGGCCTCCCCAACCGACGTCGAGTATGGAGCCGACCGAGACGAAGGCCGAGAAGCCGATGTTCTCCTTGAAACTCCGGTCGAGGATCGCGGTGCAAAGGGCTCCGCTCTGGCTCAAGAAGCTAGACGTTACCTTCGCCGGGTCATGGCCCCGGCGAAAGTAGGCGTTGAGGCCGGTGTTGGGGTTCATAACACCTAGGGTGTTAGGGCCTACGATGCTCATCCGTCCG
>JAFAPF010000110.1 GCA_019247245.1 Rubrobacter sp.
ATCCACTTCATAACTGCCCCCGTGTACTTTGCCACCGAAGCTGACATCCGTCGGCTCGTCTAAGAATCGTAGGATGATTTCCCGTTCCCTTTGCTCCATGATGGGTATCCTACCCCACGTACCTAAGCCGCGGCGCAGCAAAGGAGCTTGCGCCCAGTGATCTTTTGAGGGTTCGGGGCTCGTACGTTTAGGCTAAGGGTGCATCGGCAACGTATGATTCACTGGCAGCAAGAGAGAAGCATGGAGAAGGAGCAGAGACAGTGGCGATGGCTATAAAGGGCGCGGTGCTCGTCAGGGAATATCAGGGGCCTTATACCAACCAGATCATTTACAGGCAGCGATGCGACAATTGCGGATACATCGCTCCTAATCCCCCCATTTCCGTTTCGTGTTTGCCCTATGGCAACGTAATGTATGGCTGCTACCATCGGGAGAGCTTCATCTGCTTCTTCTGCGGCAACCGCCAGGAGGTGAGGATCCAAGGAGGGTAGGCGACACAAGACATGGGCCAAGCACTGGGAAGGTACACTACATTGCTGTAGCTGAGGTCAGAGCAGGGGAAGGAGCACGTATTAGTGGGGTGGCCCCGTTGACTCTAGGAGAGGGTTCCCGCGGCTAGATATTGGATGTCAGCGCAACGCCATTGCTAAGGCGTAGCGCCCGATGCGCTGCTCGGTGCGTAGCCGCGGTTAGGTGGTTAGAATTATCGATATCTTGACCTACAAGTAGGAGATGTCCGCCTTGATCCGAACCACGCCGCCGTTTCGTGCCGATCACGTTGGAAGTCTGCTGCGCCCGCCCGAGCTGCTCAGGGCCCGCGAGGATTTCGCCTCCGGCTGCATATCGGCCGATGAGTTGCGTGGCGTCGAGGACGAAGCGATCCGGGAGGTCGTGACAATGCAGGAGGAGGTGGGGCTCCAGTCCGCGACCGACGGAGAGTTTCGTCGCGCCTCCTGGCACATGGACTTCATTTACCAGCTCGGCGGGATCGAGAAAGCTCAGGACGACCTAAAGGTCGAGTTCCATAATGAAGAGGGTACGATCGAGTTCACATCGGCGGCGCTACGTGTGGGGAGCCAAGTCGCACTGCAGGAGCCGATCTTTGCTGAGGACTTCCGGTTCCTCAAGGAACAGGTCACGAGCGCCACGCCGAAGCAGACCATCCCGTCGCCTAGCATGGTCCACTACCGTGGCGGCCGTGCAGCGATAAACCAGGATGTCTACCCCAACCTCGAGGGGTTCTGGGAAGATCTGGCGGATGCTTACGCCGAGGAGGTCTGGGCTTTAGGCGAGCTCGGCTGTACCTATCTGCAGTTCGACGACACCAGCCTCGCCTATCTCAACGACCCTCGCCAGCGCGAGCGTGTTGCAAACCAGCTAGGTGGGAACGCTGAGCACCAGCATGAGATCTACATCCGTACCATCAACCGCGCGCTCACGGACAAGCCAGAGGATATGACCGTCACCACTCACATGTGTCGCGGTAATTTCCGGTCCTCCTGGGCGGCCGAGGGGGGCTACGACTTCGTCGCCGAGGCTCTCTTCGGCGGGCTGGACGTCGACGGTTTCTTCCTCGAGTACGATGACGCGCGCTCGGGCGGCTTTGAGCCTTTGCGCTTCGTATCCGAAGGCAAGATAGTCGTTCTAGGCCTCGTTACGAGCAAGCGGGGTGTGCTAGAGACTAAGGATGAGCTCAAGCGGCGCATCGAGGATGCCTCGCGCTTCGTGCCGATCGAACAGCTCTGCCTATCCCCTCAGTGTGGGTTCTCCTCCACGGTTGAGGGTAATACCCTTACCCGCGAGCAGCAGTTCGATAAGCTACGCCTCATTGTGGAGACAGCCTACGAAGTTTGGGGCTGACGCCACTCCTCGGGCGTCATCTCGCCATCGACGAATCGGTGTCCAGAGAACCATGCAAGTGCTGGGTGCCAATCTAACTGTTGGAGCGTTGTCTGCCTTCCCCCATGGGTTTTGTCTTAGGCCCCCAGAGAACCAAACAACTCCTCTTTAAAGCGTTGCGGAATAACGATCTGCGACTCCACATCCTCATACAAACCCAACTCATCAGCTAGTCTCATAAGAGCAAAGACCCCCTCAGCCGCCTTCTCGATCTGTTCGGGTGGTATCTCAGGCCGCTTCTCATATTGCTCTATGCTGGTGAGGTAGATCCGCATGTGGTCGGTTATCACCTTAGTTACTCTGTCGCGGTCGATAGTTGCCATCTGTCACCGAGCTCCTATCTACTCTAAGGAAATTACTGTAAATACTGTATACCCGGCAGGATCGAAGAAATGATAATGCCGGGGCTTGCTCTGGCTCTTCCATTTCGATTCCCTAGAGGGACCTAAACTAAAATTTACACGTAAAGAAAAGGTACCGCAAGGAGTCACATCATCGCGCCCTGACCTAGTGCATACCCGATTGAGAGCCTGCCTAAGAGCGCGAAAGTCACCTGTAAGTGTATCCGAGACCCCGGTGAGAGACTCTCTACTTGCTGAAGATGAGCATATTGTTACTTAGAGACAAGTGTGCTGCATTTGCAGGAAAATTGCATCCCCAGGCAACGAAGTATTACATCATATATCTACCTCACAAGGAGAGGCGCTGCTTCGAATCCAACATCGCCTACTGGAAGAACCCGCTGCGTTGCAGGGAAGGAAGTGGAACAAGAACCAGAGAAATATCAAAAGGTTGCGCCCTAGGCTCGTATGATCTGTAAGCGCCGGATTATAAGGTTCGTAGCAAGCTCCAAGTACATCACCGCCGCCAGCATCGCCGAGTCCAAGAGCCACACGTACTTATGTTATGGTTAATCTTCACCTACTGCATCCGGGCAAGGCTCTAGGCCTAGCGGACCCATGTGCTTGCAAGGTAAAGTACGGATAGCCCGGCGGTAGGGAGTAATGGGGAGACTATGCCGCCGGGCATTGCAATTGTAGTGTAGGGGGTAGTTTTCCACAACATATGGGGGGTTATCCACAGGATAAACATCGTATTTAGCGTGCAACGTAGCGGTGGGAGACATCGAAATGGACGGCCCTGGCTCTAAGTGACTGCTGTGGTACGCTGAGCACTCTGATGAGAAGTTGGGGGCACTACCCGGAGCTACGTTCACGAGAATCGAACTTATCTCCTTGAACGTCGAGGAGGCGAAGTAACAGGCTCTTCGGGGTTCAGGTACTAATTGGGCTCGGTTTTTCATCGGGCGCTATAGCTAGCTATCACGAGACGCCTAGTATTTGCTGGTACGGATTCCTCGAAGCTTTGGGCTTACGGATGTTTGTACGCTGTATTATTAGGATAGGGCTTGACTACGCTCATACCGACGAGAAAAGCAGTGAATGGCTGAGGTAACTTACGTCTCACAAGTAAGAGTGGAGTCAATCAGGGATAAGACCCGGCGAGCATACCTCCCCGTGGGGGATGATACAGTTATATTCGGAGTTCGCTATGAGGTATCTGAACATTACGGCGTTTCACATGACTAAGAGGAACCCCACTCCACCACCCTCGATTATGTAGTTGCAGCTACGGGAGGTTGACTACTCGGTACCTTCTCAGGTGCTGGCAGTGCGTCAAGCTTCCTTCGACAAGGATAGCCTCTATGCAGACGTGGTAGGGGAGAATAGAGACAGAGAATAAGGTGCTGGTAATCAGGAGAATTACAATTACTCTTCATCTTACCGCCGACGAAGAAGATCGCGAGACTGTAGATCGCGTGCTTGAGGTGTATGAAGATGGCTGTCCGGTAACCCGATCTATCAGAGGTAGCATAGGGATCACAAGTAGTCTAGCCTTAGTATCGGACAGTTGGCATAAGCGCTAATGTGGGTCGGGGTCCTTCTTTAGGGCTACACCATCCTTTTTCGCAGCCGCGCCATCCCAAACACACAACTGCTACGCCAACTAGTCATCCAGAAAGTAAATAGCTATAAGTGCGAGAAGCCAGGGTGCTAAGCACATTGCTAGGATTTGAGCCTATCTTGCTTCACGGCTGTTCCCGCCTTTATCCTCGTGAGGGTACGCGTCGTGAGTATGCGAGACATCACCCTAGAGTGCTCCCTTAAGAATTTCTTAAGAGGCTTCTAGATCGGACCTCCTTTGGATAACAAACCAAAATGGGTTTTCTTCACCTGGTTCTGTAGAGCTCACAGTACCTCAGTTTAGAGAAGCTATCCTGGCTTTTAGGATAGCTTCTCTAAACGATTCTCGGAGACGCAACGAGGTAAGCTACTTGAGTACTTGTTGCAAATTTTGGCTACTGAAAGCAACGAGGTATATCGCAGCTATGAAGCTACAAGTCTATTCATCGCTATCAACGTAGGAGACAATGTATTCTCCATGTCCGTGACAGAAGAAATGCCTAATATGGCCATGGATCCACTAGATATATGGCTCTAAGTTACTGGGGTATACCACTCTTTTATTGAGAGAGGATCACATAATCGATGCCGTAGCACTCCATACGAAAGTAGTAGCTAAGTAGTAAGAGGCGTGGTCCGGGGCTTTGGTTCTGGAATGCCACGAGGTCGAGTGTTCTCAAAAACGCACACGTTATTATTGTTTGTACGCCTTACCTTGGGTATCGTAGATATGTTCTCCTTCTGTGGTTCCTAGGTACATTGGATCACAACCCCACCAATTATATGCCTGACTTGTACTCCAGGAATCCCTAGTAAAGCGTCGTAGGGAAGGAGCCGCTAGCGCCAATCCAGCGTCGCGCTTACCACATAACAACGGTTAGAAAACATACCTTGCGTCTGGTACACTCCGCCTACACTTTAGTGGGGGCGTAGTTCAGTTGGTTAGAACGCCGGCCTGTCACGCCGGAGGCCGCGGGTTCGAGTCCCGTCGCTCCCGCTTCTCGCGCCAGGCGCTGCCCAAGCGTCACTGCGAGATACTACAGTCTTTCTGGGGAACGTATACTAAGTAGCTCCTACGAAAGGAGATTCGAATGGCGGAGCCGGTAACGGTTACGGCGGAGACTTTCGAGGATGAGGTTGTAGAGTCGAAGATGCCTGTATTGGTGGATTTCTGGGCCGCGTGGTGCGGGCCATGTCGTCAGGTAGCGCCGGTGATGGACCAAATCGCCGTCGAGTATGAGGGCTCTTTGAAGGTCGCCAAGATCAACGTGGATGCCGAAACCGAACTCGCTGGGCACTTTGGTATCTCCAGCATCCCGACCATTGCCTTCTTCGTGCCCGGGGAGCAGCCCAAGGCCATCGTAGGTGCCCTATCTAAAGAGATGATCGAATCGATTTTTGATCTCGGTCGCTTTGCGAAGCAATAACTAAACTCTTGAGGGCTGCCTTCGACGTCTACAAAAGAAAACTCGTTTGGCTTTGCCTATAAATTCTCTCTTACCCACAAAGTCAGGGTTCTGCCCATAAAGTCAGAGCAAGGAAAAGGGCTGGGGCGTTGGAGCCCCAGTCCTTGGAGAAAAATCGTCTTGCTTAGTAGGACCTTATTCCGCTAAGCAGCAGCTCGTCCCGAGAGCGTTTCGGAATATAAGAAGCCTTAGTACCCCCGCCCTGTCTAATTGTGATACCAGCATTCAGTGCCATGGGGTGCACGAGAATTTGGTCTGAATGGTCTTCATACAGACCGCTGTTAGCTCCGTAAGTAACTCCTAGCGTAACCAATATCGGTGCCATTGCGTTCGCACGTAGTCGAAGTGTGAGTGCAGCCCGAATGAACTCCGAGAGTGATTCCCCCGTCTGTGCTCTAGCCTGTTCAAGCGCGGCAAACTCTTCGGGTGGAAGTCGGAAAGAGACTACTGAGGAACGACGTGGCTTAACTTCGATGTCTTCCGCTTCTTCGCTCCACTCTTCGGAGTCGTCTCGGTGCTCCCAAATCTCCTTAACTAGGTCCTTTTCGCTTTCATTCATGTGCTCCTCCTGTACCATTTCCTATCCGTGTCTCTCGCTTTCCACCCAGTAACGGCTCGCCAGAGACCGGGGCGCAAATGCACCTCAAGTATACAAATAACCCAGATTGTCCCGCCACGGTCTGGCCCGACCATCTGGCGAGCGGCTGCCCGTCCTTTCTTGTTTCGTCGAAAACGAGGGGCTTCATCGGAAACTTGCTCTACTATTCTGTCGGTGATGCCATGCCGCACCAGCTCCGACAAATTGTCCTCGTCCCATTGCCACCCCTCAATTCGCAACTACGTCCCCTTGACTTTCTCGTCTGTATACTCTAGTATACATTCGTATTACAAGAGGTCAACGGAAGGCGATTATGGCGACCATTGATTTTTTATTACTCGCGAATCACGCAGAGGTCCAGAATGGATTGCTCTACATATCGGGAGCGGGATGGTCGGATATGTTTCGACCACTATCCACCCCAGAGGGGCAAATCCCAACCAACCACTTTGGCATCGGGACAAGCGTTTTGATTCCGTGGGATGAAACCAATCAACCGCATCGCCTAACTATTTCAATTCAGCGCGAAGAGGATGGCACAGAGCTAGGCCGGGTCGAAACAGATGTCGAGGTCGGACGTCCTCCTGGTTTACCTGCTGGAACTGACCAGCGGGCGGTCTTCGGGATTGGGGCAGACATTTCATTCCCTGAGCAAGGGGAATACCGTGTTATAGCAACAATAGACGAAGACACGCGCTCGGCAAGCTTCAGAGTGAGCGACTTCCCATCCCAGTTTCTCAGTGAAGCCCCACGGTGAGTACTCACCGTGGGGCTTCACGTTCTGGGGGCGAGTGACCGAGAGGCCGAAGGTGAATAGCTTCGCAGGCTATCAATCGTTAACGATTCACCGTGGGTTCGAATCCCACCTCGCCCTATATCCTAAACCCCGGCAAAAGTTGGCGCTTCTGTCGGGGTTTGTAAACCTCGCAGCCGAAGCCACTTGGTCTGCTAACCCATCATTCTACGGCTTCGGCGCATGTCTTACAAGGAGATACGCCGATGAATCCCCGAGAACAACGAGGACTAGAACTCGCTAAAGCTGCCAAGATAACCCAACATGGCGAAGCTTGGCAGGTGCCATCCCAAAGCGGCAACAAGAAACGCTACCGTGTTCGCCTAGACGGAGAATTTCCGCGCTGCACCTGCCCTGACTTTGAGTTTCGGGGCCAAAGGTGCAAGCACATTCATGCAGTCGAATACACCTTAAAACAGGAAACCACCGCTGACGGCACGACTACTGTTACTGAGACGGTGAAGGTTACTTACGGGCAGAACTGGCCCGCCTACAACACCGCCCAAACCAACGAGAAGGCAAGGTTTATGGTTCTGCTAGCCGGCCTATGCCAGGGTATACCAGAGCCCCCACAAGGGCTTGGACGGCCCCGAGTCTCCTTAAGAGATGTGGTGTTTAGTGCCGCCTTCAAGGTGTACTCCACCGTCTCTACCAGGCGTTGCATGAGTGACCTTCAGGATGCTCATGCCAAAGGCTATATATCTAAGGCCCCACACTACAACACCATCATCAAGTACCTTGAGCTGCCGGACCTAACGCCTATCCTTCGGGACCTCATCGTAGTGAGTAGCTTGCCTCTGAAGGCCGTAGAAACGGATTTCGCTGTTGATGCATCCGGCTTTTCTTCATCGAGGTTCGTCAGGTGGTATGACGCTGCTTACGGCCCTCAGCAAGACAGACACGATTGGCTCAAAGTTCATCTGATGGTCGGAGTTAAGACGAATATCGTCACCAGCATCGAGATAAGCGGCAGATATGACCACGAATCACCCTTGTTCCCTGCCCTGGTTGAAAACACGGCCCGCAACTTTACGCTTGAGAGTGTGTCGGCAGACAAGGCGTATTCGAGTCGCAAGAACCTTCAACTAGTCACCGACAAAGGTGCAACGCCCTATATCCCGTTTAAGGGAGGCACCCTAGAGCCTACAGAGGATTCGGTTTGGAAGAAGATGTATCACTTCTACCACTTCAACCGAGAAGCCTTCCTAAGCCACTATCATAAACGCTCCAATGTTGAATCTACCTTCGCAATGATGAAGGCCAAGTTCGGTGACCGCCTTCGCTCCAAAACCGATGTTGCCCAGGCAAACGAGATGCTACTGAAGGTTTTAGCTCACAACATCTGCGTGGTCATACAGTCGATGTACGAGCTTGGAATAGAACCGACTTTATGGGCAAGCGATGATTCTGCCCATAAAGTACCCTAGATTGGAGACTTTATAGGCAAAGCCA
>JAFAPF010000450.1 GCA_019247245.1 Rubrobacter sp.
GAGACCGTGCCTTGCCTAAGGGGCGCTATAGGTGATGAACCTCGCGCGCGAATATATGCACCACCGCTCGGGCTACCGGTTCGGGACCAGGTGCTACTGGGTTCGCATTTATGAGGGTGCGCTCTGCGATGCGCCGGTGGTTGTCTGCAGCCCTTCAACGGAGATTGGCGGCATCGATGATACCGCTGAGACGTCCGGGTACCTGGCCGCGGAGGTGATACGCGAATGGTTCGCGGGTAGGCTACCCGATCTGCCGCGTCCCTTGCTGTGGATAGAGCACCGTCCGCGCCGCAGGCAGCCCGAACGGGGTAGATACTACTTGCTTGCTTTCGCCACCTACCAACCCAAACGAGAAGGGCTCGGCTTCGTCAAACATGTGACCTTGGGTGCTCCCAAAAAGGAACAGCTGACCCCGGAGGAAGTTGCCATCTTGACTGGCGATGGATCTCGGTCCAGCCCATGATCCGAGATCCGGGTGAGCTCTACCGAGGTGGTGGTTCAGCGCCGGAAGACGGCATCTCATCTGAGGATCTAGAAAGCACTGGCAAAACATCGCGCTTCTCTAACAAGGAAGAGGCCCCTGGTCCGAGCCTAGGCAGCCCCACCACCGCCGCATCAATTCTCACTCAAGCTTTACAGTCTTGTGCCTGCCGGTCTCCAGGCCGGAACAGTCGTAGACCTCCGTCTCTACACTCCCGTCTATTGGGTTTGGCTTTCCGCCAATTATGAGGTTTACTTCGGAGGGATCGTCCGCGTAGTCGCAAACGCTCTTGGCCACATTCTTGAACACCCGGTCCTCCGGGTAAGGAGGCACGTTCAACTCTTCGAACGACCAGTCGGTGACGCTTATGATGTTTGCACTGTTAGCCTGGCTCTTCAGGGCGGGATTACGGATACTTACGGGCAGCCTACTCTTTACGGCGTCGCTGATGTAGATTGCGCCGTTCTTAGTGTTGCCGGAGTAGAGCGACGCTGAGAGGTAAGAGTCCCAAAGACCGAAGAAGCTGAACAGAGGCATGACGCCGAACAGGAGCAGTACCAACCCGTGCAATGGAGAATTTCCAGGAGCCAGGACACACTTTGCCGAGAAGCCTTCGACCTGCCAGAACAGGATAACGACGAAGGCCATCATTGCGACGTTCCACGGCCAGACGATCGTGTTCCAGTCGTGCCCGAATGGTCCGATAGAGAAAAGGATAAAAACGTGCATGCCCAGGGCTAAGATGACCGCGATGTTCCTGAACCTCGTGAGTAGACCGATACCGATGCTCGCCTCGACGATTGGTATCGCGATCCCCAACGGGTGGATCAGCGCACCTAGAGATCCCGGCAGCAGGCCGCCGAGGGGCTCGACGAGCCAGGGGTAAACGTTATCGACGAAGCTCACGTTCAGCTTCTGGAACCCGCTCCAGAGGTAGGTACACGCGATGATCAGGCGGCAGACATTCAGTGTCGCTTCACGCTTCGTTGGGTTCTGCTCACCCCACGGGTACAAGGCCAGGGCGGTAAGCATGAGCAGGAACTGGTAGAACCATGGTTGCCAGCGAGACTGATCGAAGAGGCTCAGCAGGCCGGCCAGGACGACGAAGGCGATAATGTACGCTCGCGAGCGTCGTGCCAGGACTATCGCTACGAGGAGGAAAAGGAGGAGGACCAACCAGAGTTCATCTATCGGGGTAGGAACGGTCGGTAGCCCCTCAAAGATCGGGGTTAGGGGATAGGCGCGAGAAGAGATCCAAAGCTTTGCCGAGAGAAGAAATTCGACTAGAAGCGCCAGTGCCAGCGAGATCTTCAACAACCAAAGCCGGTCTGCAAAGCCGGAGAGTTTGCTGTTTCCGTGCCGAAGGCCCATGGAGGGCATTATATGGAGAATAATCCTAGAGGAACTTTATTTTGGGGATCTCGGACCGGTCGAACTCACCGACCCTTCCAGGACCTAACTCCTCGAGCTCTTTAAGACACTGCTCGCATTCTCGGACAAGCCGGGCGACGTTTATACCCAAGGTAGCAGGTTCGAACTCCTTGAGGCGGGCGGCGCCACGATAAAGAAGACCCGTAGCCCCGCGCCAGTTGCCGTTAGCTAGATGGTAAAAGCCAACACCGACCTGGAGGATGCCTTGGTAGAGGAACCGTACCCTTCCTGACTCCCGCATCCAAGCTTCCTCAAGGTACTCATGGCACTCGTAGAACTTCCCCTTGTTGAACTCCTCGATGCCCTTGAGGACGAGATCGGAAACATCTTCCGGGGTTTCTCTAACCGCAGCACCCTCCGCCGCAGCAGCCTCCACCCACTTTACGGACGGGCATCGTGGCAGAGCTGGTGGACAGGGCGGAAGCGCCGGGGGTCACGGAGGCGAAGTTGGAGACCAGACGCCGCGATTCGATCCCGCCGCACTCCGGACACTCGGCCGGATCGTCAGCCGCGTTCATAGAACGCATCAACTCGAACTGCTCCTCACAGTCGAAGCACTTGTACTCGTAGAGAGCCATAATTCCCACCTCTCAATAAATAATCGCTATCCTGCTGACCTCATTTTACCCCTTACGGGAAGTAGCGCTGTTACCGCGGTGTTCCATACGCGTGTGTTGAAGCTACTTGGGGCATATTCGGTACCCATGTGCTTCCGCCGGATAGGTTTTACGAACTACTACTTACTAGTGGTAGTAGTGGAGCTACCTCTAGAGGTACTTCCTCCGGCCGGTGCGACGAGGTCCGCACAGGATATACCAGGAGGAGTTTCGTTGGTTTCCCCCACAGCGTGCACGTTTATGTATTTAGGAGACCCGGAGAAGAGCGTATCTACGCTAACGTTCGAGAGGGTGGTTGTGCTCACCCCTGTCCAATCTTGTTGTGTAATTACGGTGTTGAGCGGATATGCAACCGGTGCTCCGTTGTCCGCTCGATCGTCGGCACAAGTACCACCCTCGTGAATGTGGGCAAGGTGCTGGGTGCCGGGCTGCTCTATCTGCGGTAGGTTTTGCATGCTTAACTCCACCTGGACTCCACCGTTAGGCTCGTCGGTGAAGGACGCGGTTCCGCTTACCTCAGAGTCCCGGCTTGGAGTGAGGGTGACGTTTCGGCTTGCTAAGCCAGCGGAGGTGGTTTCCTTACTGCTAGTTGTTGTAGCGGAGGCAGAGGTTGTTTCCTCTTCTCCACCGGAGGAGGAACCTCCTCCCCCGCAGCCGCCTAGCATAAGGAGCGAAACCGTAAGAAGCAGTACCGGTACTGTCCACTGCGCTGAGGGAATCTTAACGGTATGACTCACTATGTTCCTCCGCTTCTGCCCGAGCCATCAACAAACGATCGTATTTCCGTTATCCTAGGCGGCTGGTTTAGATCAAGCGCATGCTACCACGACTGAATGGCTCACGATGGTGTTGCCTCGGCGATGGCTTTGGCGACCGCTTCTTACATGGCTAAGGTGTCTGGGCGAGATGGGGGTACTAGGGATCGACGTTTCCGGCAGAGGAGTCCAAGACCTTAGGGCGTTAACTGGAGGAGCCCTTTGGTGAGGTGATGGCTGGCTGCGACGAAGCAAACGAGGCCTGCACGCTACTCTCTGTAGCCAAGTCGCGCCTGTATAGGTCGTTTTGAAGGACCCTTCTTGGACCATAGGTAACGAGCAGGAGCGGTTCGAGGAGTTCAGGCCTGTCAGGGACGAGAACCTGAGGCGTATCGAAGGTGACCTTATCGTGCCTGAGTAGTGAACCACTGGTCCAAGAGCTGTTATGCTTGTCTCCCTTAGAGGGCGTGGTGAGCAAAGGAGAGGAGCGTCATGGACCGTAAAGATGCGACCGAGCTAATCCTTGAGGCCAAGAGGCAGGAGGGCCTTACCTTCGAAAGCATTGCCGAGAAGGTAGGACGGCACAAAGCGTGGATGACGGCGGCACTCTTGGGTCAGCACCCGATGAGCGCCGAAGATGCCGAACAGGTGGTGGACATTCTCGGACTGGACCAGGAGGTCACTGCCGTCCTACAGGAGATACCGATGAGAGGCTCTCTAGACACCGATGTTCCGGTAGATCCCACCATATACAGGTTGCACGAGGTAATCCAGGTCTACGGGACAACGATAAAGGCTCTGATCCACGAGGAGTTCGGAGACGGAATAATGAGCGCCATAAACTTCGGTCTAAACGTGGAGCGGGTAGAAGACCCCGAGGGGGATAGGGTAAGGATAACCTACGAGGGCAAATTCCTACCTTTCGACTGGCAGTTCTAAAACTGCCATCATACGTTCTGATGCTCCTGGTAACAGCTGCGCTTGCATGACGAGCCCATGGGAGGGGTTATTGTCCTTGTGGTATGTGTTCGGTTTTTTCCCGCTCAACCCGTTCTTCCCTGGCAGTCTTTTCCTGGTGCTCTGCGAATTCTCTGCTCTCCTTTGCCGTCAGCTCTTGCGTAGCGGGCATTTGGATTTCGGCGGGTCGTTTTTGTTCTTCGGGCCCCTGAGAGGTCATCCCTGCGCAGGCGCTCGCGCTCAGGTTGATAACGAGTATCGTAAGTAAGAGTGCAGCGATCTTGCCTTTACTCATAGCTCGGCCCATCTTCTCTACGGCTCGGTCGCCGTAGTCTAGCATAGCACCACCCTCGCGGAAGACCTGAGGCCAATCACAACCTTCAAACTTCGAGCCTCGATTCTTCTAGGTCGAGGTCGCGTTCGATCTGACGCATGACCTCGTCTCCGATCTCACCCTCGCTTCTCAGACGGAGCACGGCCTCGCGCTCCGCATCGATCAGCTCGCGCCTGAAGCGCTTAAGGCCTCAGAGCGGGCTTCGTAGTCCTCTTCACCGGAGGCATCGGCATCGCGCACTGCTCCGTCATCAATGTTGCCGTTCTGGCGGGCAGTGAAGCGACGATGGCGATAATCGTATAGGTCTCGCATCCGCTCAGCGGTATCCTCATAGACCCATTCTTCGGCCTCAAGTTCTTCGATCCGTTCGAGTGCTGGCTATCGTCTCCTCCTGTTCGGGAGCACTGTTATCGTGGAGGTCGAGCTACCGGATCATGGGCGGAAGGGTCAGCACCTGTACGACCAGGGTGACAAAGATGACAGAGAAGGTGAGAAAAATGATGAGATACCGACCTGGGAGGGTGAAAGAGAGCGCGAGCGCAGCAGCGAGCGAGACGGCCCCCGCATGCCTGCATAGGCGATTACCGTAACGTTCTGCCAGGGAGGAGAGGAATCCTGCTGGCGCAGGGGGGCGGCTAAACTTACGGGGGATATAGGTCACTGGGAAGACCCAGGCGAAACGAGTAACGACCGCCGCCAGGCACACGAGCGCCGCGTCCAGGGCTAGGGTCGTCACTGATACTCCCGGGGGATTCTCTAAGATCGCCGGGAGCTGCAATCCCATCAGGATAAACAAGGTCGAATTCAACAAGAAGGTGAGGACATCCTATACC
>JAFAPF010000371.1 GCA_019247245.1 Rubrobacter sp.
GCGAGGTTGGCCGTTTAGCGTAATCATGAGAGTCCTTATGCCGCGGTCGTCGGTTTCTGCTATGGCTTCGAGGCGTATGTACAGCCGAACCCCGGGCTCTAAGTCAATCGCCAACTCCTCACCCGTCTCTAACCCGTACAAGAACGCCTTGGTTGGGACCGTCGAGACGTCGCCGTACCGCTCCTCAGCAGCCCGCTGGTCTTTGGTTGGCCCGGGTAACAGCAGCCGGTTCAGCACCATGCGGCGTTCAGCACTGGTGAGCGCTTTGCGGTCTTCTTCCGAGAGCCTTGCTTCTGATGGTGGATCTGCCCGATCAGCCAGCGCCCGGGAGCGAAACGGCTCCGGCCAACCGGCTGGCGGCTCGCCCAGCTCACCCCGGAGAAATCCGATAACACTGTCCGGTAAGGCATACAAGGCAGGATCTTTCGCGAGGTCGTCCGGATCTATCCCAGCAGAGAGGAGGTAGAGTGCGAGGTCGCCTACGACCTTGCTCGTGGGCGTGACCTTCACCAGGCGTCCCAGCAGAGCGTCGCAACGGGAGTACAGACGCTCGACCTCCTCAAAGCGGGCGTCCAGTCCAAGGGCCACTGCTTGTTGCCGCAAATTGGAAAGCTGACCACCGGGGATCTCGTGGCGGTACACAGTGCCGGTCGGGGAACGTAGCCCGGCTTCGAAGGGTGCGTACAGCGTCCGTACCGCCTCCCAGTAAGGCTCAAGGTCTCCCAAAGTGGCGAGCGAGAGGCCCGTAGCACGCTCGGTGTGATCCGTCGCCGCTACTATAGCAGCGAGGCTCGGCTGACTTGTCATGCCCGAGAGTGGAGCAGTCGCGCCATCCACGGCATCGACACCTGCCTGCACCGCCGCCAGATAAGTCGCGAGCTGTCCACCACTGGTGTCGTGGGTGTGGAGGTGCACCGGCAGATCGAATTCCTCCCGCAGCGCGCTTACGAGGGTGCCCGCTGCGGGAGCACGCAAGAGGCCTGCCATATCCTTTACGCAGAGTACGTGGGCACCGGCTTCTACCAGCTCTTCTGCCAAGTGCAGATAGTAGTCTAGGGTGTAGAGCGTCTCGCCCGGGTCTGAGAGGTCTCCGGTATAGCAGAGGGCTCCCTCTGCTACCGCACCCACCTCCAGTGTTGCCTCGATGGCGGTACGTATCTGATCTACATCGTTGTTGGCGTCGAAGATGCGGAAGACGTCTATACCGGTTGCACGAGCCTCGACGATAAAGGAGCGCACTAGCTCAGGTGAGTAGCGGGTATAGCCGACAGAATTCTGACCACGCAGCAGCATCTGCAAGCAGACGTTCGGGAGGAGCTCTCGAAGCTGGGCGAGTCGCTTCCACGGGTCTTCGTGCAGGAACCGCAGCGCTACGTCGAAGGTCGCCCCGCCCCACACCTCGGCGCTGAGAAACTGCGGCAGCGTCCGGGCGATGTATGGGGCGACAGGTAGCATGTCGAAGGTCCGCATCCGGGTAGCGAGCAGGGATTGATGTGCGTCCCGCATCGTGGTATCGGTCACTTGCAGCGCGGAGGTATTGCGTAACCAGCGGGCGAACCCTTCGGGGCCTAGCTCCTGGAGCCGCTGGAGGGAGCCCGGCGGTGGGTTACCATCTTTTAAGGATGGTAGCTTCGTCCGCGGGTCAGGCCCCACTGGAGGCGGTCCGTGCGGGCGGTTTACGGTGACATCGGCGAGCAAGTCGAGGAGGCGACTAGCGCGATCACGACCGGTCGACGCCGCAGTGAGGTGCGCTCTTTCATCAATAAACGACGTGTTCAACTGCCCGACCAGGAAGTCCTGATCGGCGAGCACCGCCCTCAAGAAGGCCATGTTCGTCGCTACACCGCGCACGCGAAATTCGGCTAGCGCTCGATGAGCACGGCGCGCGGCAGAAGGGAGGTCGATATCACGGGCGGTGAGTTTCACCAGTAGCGAGTCGAAGTAAGGGCTTATCTCCGCGCCTGCGTACGCGCTACCCCCGTCGAGGCGGATGCCTGCCCCACCCGGTGAGCGGTACACTGAGATGCGGCCCGTGTCCGGCCTGAAGCCGCTAGCCGGGTCCTCGGTCGTAACCCTGCACTGCAATGCTACGCCGCGCTGCCGAATACTGTCCTGGCCCAGACCCAGGTCGTGCAGCGTCTCGCCCCCGGCGATGCGCAGCTGCGCGTGAACGATATCGACATCAGTCGTCTCCTCAGTTACGGTGTGCTCTACCTGAATACGTGGGTTCATCTCGATAAAGGCGTACTCTCCTTCCTCACCGACGAGGAACTCGATAGTACCGGCGCTCTCGTAGCCAACAGCACGACCGAAGCGTACAGCATCCTCGCAGAGCCTCTCGCGCAGCTCTGGCTTCAGGTTGGGCGCGGGGGCAACTTCGACCACTTTCTGATGGCGCCGCTGGACCGAGCAGTCCCGCTCGAACAGGTGAATGACCTGCCCGGCGGCGTCAGCCAGTATCTGTACCTCGATGTGCTGGGGCCTGTGCAGGGCTTGCTCAAGGAAGACCGTTGGGTTCGCGAACGCTCCTTGCGCTTCGCGCATCGCTGTGATTACGGCGCCCGGTAGGTCTGCGGGACGCTCGACTAGGCGGAGCCCCCGACCTCCTCCTCCTCCGGCCGCCTTGACAAACACTGGGTAGCCGATCTCCTTGGCCGCCACCAGTGCCTCGTGCGGATCGTTGATCGGCTCTGAGGCGCCTAGTACCGGAATGCCGGCCTCTTCTGCGGTACGCCGGGCCTGCAATTTGTCCCCGGTGAGTGCCAGAACCCCCGGCGGAGGTCCCACGAACGCTAGCCCAGCATCGGC
>JAFAPF010000004.1 GCA_019247245.1 Rubrobacter sp.
GCATGGAGAACGAAACGAGGTTCGGACGCGGGTTCACTTTGTGGTTCACAGGGCTCTCAGGATCGGGCAAAACCACCATAAGTGAGATCGTCGAGAAGGAGCTGCGGAACAGGGGGCGCCGGGTGGAGGTCCTTGATGGCGACATCGTCCGCACGAACCTCTCCGAGGGCCTGGGCTTTAGCCGTGAGGACCGCATCACAAATGTGATGCGTATTGGCTTCGTCGCGAACCTGCTCACCCGCAATGGGGTGGCAGTAATCGTCTCGGCCATCTCACCCTACAAGGAGGCCCGAGATCAGGTACGGCGGAGGATCATAGACTTCGTGGAGATCTTCGTGGATTGCCCGCTCAAGGTGTGCGCCGAGCGGGACGTAAAGGGCCTCTATGAGAAGGCTTTCAAGGGAGATATCCAACAGTTTACAGGTGTTTCCGATCCCTACGAGCCGCCGGTGGTCCCAGACCTCGTCCTGAAGACCGATCAGGAGGAGCCGCGCGAGAGCGCCCGCAAAGTGGTAGAGAAGCTGGAGTACTACGGGTACCTCTGGTCCCCGACAGATGATACGGAGTACTACTGGGGTTCACGTTAGGAGTATGCTCGTGAGAGCGGGTATTAGGCTCTCTTAGCTCAGACAGCGAGGTTGCCAGTGATCTTGTCGACCTCCGAGAGGTCTTCGGGAAGCAGCTTCCACCTGGAGGCGTCAACGTTAGCTCGCACCTGCTCGGGGCTCGTCGCGCCGGCAATTACCGACGCCACGACTGGCTGAGCCACGAGCCACGATATGGCCAGCTCCAGGATGGTATGTCCCCGCTCCTTCGCCAAGGCCGCAAGCTGCTCGACGCGGGCGAAGTTACGGGCGTTGGCGAACCGATCCGACCTGGAAGGGGACATACCGGCCAGCCGACTGCCGGCTGGCGCCTCCTCACCGCGGATGTACTTGCCCGTGAGCATCCCGCTGGCCAGCGGGAAGTACGGCACCAGCGCCAATCCATTTTTCTGGCACGCCTCGGTTACCCCCTTCTCAGGCTCCCGTTGCAGCACGCTGTACTCGTTCTGAACGCTCACGTACCGGGCAAGGCCACGCTCGCGTGAGATGGATAGGGCGGTTTCTATCTGGGCCGCGGAGTGGTTGGAGCAACCGATCTGGCGAACCTTGCCAGCGGTGACGAGCCTGTCGAGTGCTTCGAGGGTGTCCTCGACCGGGGTGTTTTCATCAGGCTTGTGCAGCTGGTAGAGATCTATGCGGTCGGTGCCGAGCCGCCTGATGCTGCCCTCCACGGCCCTCTCGATCCAACGAGGGCTTGCCCCGCCCCGGCCGGGATCGTCGCCCAGCTGTACGCCGAACTTTGTCGCGATGACGACCTCATCGCGGCGAGAGCCGAGCGTATTGCCCAGGTACTCCTCCGAGGCCCCGTCGCCGTATACATCGGCGGTGTCAAAGAGGTTGATGCCGGCCTCCAATGCAGCGTGTACAACCGCATCAGCGCCGGCCTTGTCAAGGCGGCGACCGAAGTTGTTACAGCCGATGCCGACGATGGTGACCTCGAGATCGCCAATCCTACGCGTGTCCATAGCAGCGTACCTCCCATCATACAAGTGATACCGTCCACGTACATGGTACCCGCCCATCGACACGGTCGTGGTAGGAGTGCTAAGGCTACAACGCTGCTTTTGTGACGTTGACACGTGTCAGCGTCGCGGATAAGCTCGGTGGGGAGGTATGAGAGGGATGGAGAAGGATATGAAGCCTACGAAGTTTCTGCTCGATGAGAAGTCGCTGCCGGAGAGCTGGTACAACATCGTCCCCGACATTCCGTTCGAGATCGCACCGCCGCTCAACCCGGCGACCAGGGAGCCTGTAGGCCCTGGGTCGTTTGCGCCTATCTTCCCCGAGGAGATCATCCACCAGGAGGTGACGACGGACACATACGTCCATATTCCGGAGGAGGTGCGTGAGATCTACGCGCTCTGGCGCCCGACCCCCATGTTCCGCGCCCGCCGCCTCGAGGCGGCGGCCTTAGATACTCCTGCCCACATCCACTACAAGTATGAGGGCTTGAGCCTGACGGGTAGTCACAAGCCGAACACCGCCGTTCCGCAGGCGTTTTACAACAAACAGGAGGGCGTGAGAGACGCCTCACCACCGAGACCGGCGCTGGGCAGTGGGACTCTTCCCTGGCCTTCGCCTGCCAGATGATGGGCCTCGAGTGCACAGTCTATATGGTCCGCGTCTCTCACGAACAGAAACCTTGCCGGCGCATCATGATGGAGACCTACGGCGCCATGGCCCACGCAAGCCCCACGGACCTGACACACGCCGGTCGAGACATTCTGAAAGAGGACCCCGACTCTCCCGGCAGCCTCGGCATCGCTATAAGCGAGCGGTCGAGGACGCTGCGACGCACTACGACGCGAAATACGCTCTGGGAAGCGTCTTGAACCATGTCCTTTTGCACCAGACGGTGATCGGGCAAGAGACTCTCCAACAGATGGGGCTCACCGGAGAGTATCCGGACGTGGTCGTGGGCTGCGTCGGCGGCGGTTCGAACTTCGGCGGCATCGCGTTGCCCTTTCTCCGGGAGAACTTAAAGAATAGCCGTAACACGAGAATAATGGCCGTCGAGCCCTCTTTGTGTCCCACGCTCACCAAGGGCTTCTTCACCTACGATTTCGCAGACACGGTGGGGACTACACCGATGATGAAGATGTACACCCTGGGACACTCGTTCGTTCCGCCGGGGATCCATGCTGGGGGTCTTGGTTACCATGGGGACTCCCTCATCATCTCGGCGCTGGTGGACGCGGGGCTCATCGAAGCACGCGCCTACCCTCAGAACCCAACCTTCGAAGCGGGTATCCTCTTCGCCTGGGCGGAGGGTATAATCCCGGCCCAGGAGGTAACGCATGAGATCAAGGCGACGGTAGACCTGGCACTGGAGGCCAAGGAGGCCGGCGAACAAAAGAAGATCCTGTTCAACCTCTGCGGCCATGGCTACTTTGACCTGTCCGCCTACGAGCAGTACCTGGCCGGCGAGCTCGTAGACCTGGAGTACCCTGAAGAAGCTATCGAGGAGGCGGTCGCTCGCATTACGCGCTGAACACTGTGGAGAGGATTAAGGATTATGCAACCCTACCTGCAGCTTCTTCGTAAGCCTGAGCGACAGCTTTGTTCGTTGACTAAATACGGAGGTTGAGCTGAGAATGCGAACCAGGAGAACGTTCTTTGGGCTTTTGATCCTGGCCGTGTTGGCCGGTGGGGCGGCGTTCGGAGCCTTCTACCTTTTGAGCTCCAATTATTCACAGAATTCACAGAACCCTAGCGTTGCTGCCAACCAAGAGAGCACCCAACAGGCGCAGAGCCAGGCTACCAGCATACCGGAGGACACGACGCTAAAGTTGACGGTTCCCAAGCTGTCCAGGGTGGATAATGCCTCGATTCCCGATGCACAGGGCGACGACGAGGAAATGCTCAAGAACTACGCAGCGATCCACCTCCAAGGCACGGGTTTCCCCTGGGAAGAGGAAGCCAACGTGTATATAGCCGGACACCGCCTGGGCTACCCGGGCTACCCCAGCTTCCTCGCCTTCTACGACTTGGACAACCTGGAGAAGGGTGACGATATCTTTATTGAGGATGCTAACGGCAAGAAGTACACTTACAAGGTCTCCGACATAATCGAAGCAGAACCTACCGATATCGACCTAATAGAGCCTGTACCGGGCAAGAACATAGTGACGCTGCAGACGTGCACACTACCCGATTACGCTAAGCGGCTGCTGGTGCGGGGCGAGCTCGTGGACAACGCTTAGAAGGAGGGAGAAAAGCAGCCCTCGCCGACGATGGACAGTGAGGTTGGCGAGGCCATCCGAGTCGCTCTTCGTCGAACGATCCGCCCCTTTGGGGACGAACATGACATTCCCCGCTCGCAGACGATGCCCGTTCTCCCTACCCCACGAGGAGCATGTCTACGTCTTCGTCGATATGCTTACTGCCACCCCCTCCCACTGAGAACCTGACTCGGGGTTGACGTTAAGATGGCTACCCTACGCGAGTATCCAGATCACTCCCGCACACTCCTCGGTAGCGAGCTTTTCGTAGATGTTCGCTACGTTTGCCTTACCATGATGGTGCCGTGCGGCTTATTCCTGATCCAACG
>JAFAPF010000451.1 GCA_019247245.1 Rubrobacter sp.
GCAGGCTCACGCCAGCCCGCAAATCCCGGGCCCAGAACTTGTCCTTTGCATTCGAGCTCAAAGGAATGGCGCCTTTCTAGCCCTTTACGGCTCCGGCGGTCAGCCCGGAGACTATCCAGCGCTGGAAGATGAGCACCAATAGGACCAGAGGAACCGTCACCACCACCGCCGCCGCTGCCTGGGCCCCATAATCCACTGTATAAATGGTAGCGAAGTTTGGAATAGTTACCGTTACCGGTTGAGTATTCTCATCGAAGGCGAAGGTGTTGGCGATGAGAAACTCGTTCCAGGCGTAGATGAACGTAAGGATGGCAGCCGTGAAGACCCCAGGAGCCACGAGTGGCAAGATCACCATTCGTAGCGCCTGAACGGCGGTTGCCCCGTCTACTCTAGCCGCATCTTCGAGGTCTCTTGGTAGCTCCTTGAAGAAGGCGATGAGTATCCAGATGGCCAGGGGCAGTGCGAAGACGGTATCGGGTATGATCATCGCCCAGTACGTGTTTATGATACCGATCTGCCGGAACTGCAAAAAGAGCGGCGCAATGATTGCCACGTGAGGATAGAAGCTTAGCGCGAGGATCAGCGTCATCACCGAGCTTCTGAACCGGAACCTCAGACGTGCTATAGCATAGGCCGCAAGGGACCCAAAAAGAAGACACAAGACGGTGGTCGTCCCTGCGACGATAGTGCTGTTTACGAGCGACTTCTGGAAGCGCGAGTCGTCAAAGATCGTACCGTAGGAGGCACCGGTAGGAGTTTCGGGTAGGATGGTTGGCGGTGAGGCGAAGAGCTCAGACTTGGTTATGATGCTCATCTTGAACACCCAGAGGAGCGGAAAGATGCTCGCCAACACGAACAAGATGACGACTGCGTAGAAGATAACCGCCTCCTTCGGACTCCTAAAAGAACCCTCTTTCATCTCTCTAATCCTCTGTGGAAGTCTGCATGCCCAGAACCTTGATGAAGAAGAGCGCTATGAGCAGCGCACTCAAGAATACAAAGACCGCAGCCGCGTTTCCGACCGGGAAGTTCAACTGGCTGACCCTGACCGCCTTATACACAAAGGTTGAGAGTGACTCGAGCTCTCGGTTGCTCATCGCCCAGAAGAGGTCGTAGACGCGCCAGGAGTCGAGCGTCCGGAACAACACCGCGACCAGAATCGCCGGTTTTAGAAGCGGTAGCGTAATCCGGGCAAAACGTTGGACGGCATTCGCACCATCGATCCGTGCTGCCTCATAGAGGTCTTCGGGGATCGTTTGCAGCCCCGCGAGAAGAAGCAGCGCCATAAACGGTGTCGTCTTCCAAACGTCCACCAGGACGGCGGCGATCATCAGCAGCGTATGATTCGAGAGTATCGGGCCCTGGATCACGCCGAGAGCATTGGCCATGTAGTTTATGATGCCGACCTGGTCTTGTAACATCAGCCGCCACATTACCGCCGAGATCACCGTCGGGAAGGCCCACGGTACTAGCACGGCAGCTCGCACCAACCCCCTACCTCTGAACACCTGGTGTGTGGCGAGCGCTGTGGTAAGCCCGATAACGAACTCCAAAGATACGCTCGCCACAGTGAACACCACCGTGTTGGTCAGCCCTTCTAGAAACTCCGAGCTCGCGAACATACGAATGTAGTTCTGCAGCCCGACGAACGGGCCCACCTTGTTTATGGTAGCTTCGAAGAAGCTCAGGTAGACCGAGTAGGCAACCGGGTAGAACGCCACAACCAGGATAATAACCAAGGCCGGAAGGACCATGTAATACGCGAGACGCCGCTCCGAGTTCCCAAACTCATCCGCAAGCCAGTTGCGCTCTTCTTTCTGTCCCGTCGTCACGCCTCATCCCTTTTCTTCTCGGGACGGCGCCGGCCGTCCTCCTCCGAGCTTATGCCTGTCCCCGCTCAACGATCGTCGTTAATTCCTCCTGCAACATCTTTACCGCATCCTCCGGTGACACACCACCCTGTAAAGAGGTGTTGAACTGCTTGGCCATCCTCAGCGACATGTCCGAGTAATAAGGAGACACGGGCCGGGGCTTAGTATTTTGGATAGCCTCCCTACCCGAGGAAATTACCGGCACTTTGTCCAGGATCTCGCGGTCTTCCAGCAGGCTCTGTCGCGTTGGGATGACGGAGCCGTTGATCGCCCGGAACTTCTGCTGCTCGGGAGCACTCATGAACCGGATAAACTCCCAGGCGGCATCCTGGTTCTTGCTTGCCGCATTGATGAACAGGTTCCAACCTCCCAAGTTGCTGTGGCTCTGGTTCCCTTCCGCAGCGACCGGGAGCGCCGAGATCCCTATCTGCTCCGGCCTTATTTTGGACTCGTTCGGGTCCGAGGCGAGGGCGTACATGCGGGGCACGTTGCGCATAAATACCGCCTCACCGTTGAGGAATATCGTGGCTGATTCCTGCTCCTTGTACTGGGTGACACCCTCCGGAGCTACGCTATCGCTGATCATACTCCTCTCTATCTGGAGCCCTCTTATAGCCTCGGGGCTATCGATGGTCACCCTGTTCGGCGCGCTCGCATCCAATACCTCACCACCGGAGTTCCAGATATACTCCAAAGCGTTCACCACCCCGCCTTCGTAGTCCGCTCCCTGGAAGACGAAACCGTACCTTAGGCCAGAGTCCCGTTGCACCCTCTTAGCCACGTCCTTCATCTCGTCGTAAGTCTCAAGTAATCCGGAGAACCTACTCTGCTCTAGTAGATCCCTACGGTAATAGAGCATCCCAGCGTCCGTATACCACGGCACCCCGTAGATCCTACCTTGATGAGTGTTGGCTTGTATCGGCGCTGGCAGGAACTCGCCACGCTCTTCTTCGGGGAAGCGATCGGAGAGATCTGAGATCCAACCATTCGCCGCGAGCTGGGCGGGCCAGATTACATCTCCCCCTATAACGTCTATGTCCCCACTTCCGGACTGCAATTCAGTTTTTAGCTGGTCGAAGTGCTGGTCGGAATCGGCGGGCATTTCTCGGTACGTAGCCTGGATCTGGCCCTCGTTGCGGCTATTGAACTCGTCGACCAACTTCTGCACGCTCCCGGTCCTATCTGGAAAGAAGGAGAAGGTCAGGTTTACGGATCGTCCATCCTGCCCTCCGCCAACGCATCCCGCTACTCCCAGTAGGATAACGCCAACGAGCCCGGCTCCACTCAACCTCAGGAAGTCTCGCCGGTTGATCCTCCGTCCCCTAGGCCCCTCTCCGCCGCCTTCTGCCACCTTGGCTTTTCGCGCTCCTCCCTATAGGTTCTTTCCCCGAAGCGCCCCGGGCGGCCCGAGATGGGACCTATCACGCACAGGGCATGTTATTAGAGGAGCCACACCCCACGCAACCGCTTTAGCATCCGGCGAGCCTAGCTCCCAGCAGGGGACGATCTTATTGCTTCTCCGGTATCGGTGTCGAAGAGATGTATCTTGGAGGCGTCCACCACGAGGAGCAAGGCCTCGCCCCGTCGTGCGGAGCTACCGGCGGAGACCCTGGCCACCAGCAAATCGCCAAAGTCGTCGACCGGCCCCGCGCCTTCGGCGTCCCCACCCTCGGTCTCTTCGAAGCTGTCGAGGATAGCGGTCTGACTTTTTGGTAGCTCGAAGTAGACATATTTCTCGCTGCCCATGCTCTCTATAACTTGCGGCGTGATTTCGATTGTATTCGGGGCGTCGGCACCCGCCGCTACGTCTCCGGCGAGACCGGCGTCCTCGATTTGCTCGGGGCGTATCCCGAGGACAACCTCCTTACCAGCGTAGGACTCAAGCTCCCCATGCGCGAGCGCTATACGGGTACGGCCGAAAACCGCGTTGAGACCACTGTT
>JAFAPF010000008.1 GCA_019247245.1 Rubrobacter sp.
TTAAGCCACCATATTTAGTTGCTCTGCCCCGATTTACTCAATCTTCTATGCGCACCGGCCAGAAGCCGAAGGCAATGATTCGGGCGGGAAGGTCACGCACGATCGGCGTACGGAGCAATAAGCGGAAGAGCTTAGGCGGCGTAAACGGCCGGTCGTCACCCAGTGCGGGGGCCAGGATGCGCTGCTGAAGTAAGCTTTGGACCCCCTGGATCATCCGTGTCGGCCACTCACGCCGGAACTGCACCGCCGCGAGGTACCGTACTTCCAGATCTTTGAGCTGCCTCTGGGCGACCTTGAGTGGCTTGCTGAGCACGTTCGCCGCGACGACGGCGTCCTGTATGGCGTAGTTGATCCCTACCCCGCCGACGGGGCTCATCACGTGGGCGGCGTCTCCGATCAAGAGCAGCCCCGGACGGTACCACCGCGGGCACCGGCTCGACTCAACCGAGAGCAGCGAGACCTGTCTCCAATCCTCAAGACGCTCCAAGCGGTCGGCAAACTCCGGTATCAGCTCGGCGAAGGATCGTCGGAACGCTTCTATGCCGGCAGCACGCAGCTCAGGGTAGGTGCCCTTAGGGATGACGTAGCCAGCCTGCCAGTAATCGAAGCGGTCGAGCAGAATCGCGATGCGCCCCCTGCCGAAGCGACCTATCGCCCCCTCTGGGTCGTCTTCTTTTCGGGGCAGGCGAAACCAGAGCACGTCCATGGGCGGCGAAGTCTTGATCGGCTCGAAGCCCACCAGACGCCTCATGCGTGAGCCGCGCCCATCCGCGCCCACCGTGAGTAGTGCGCGTACCTCGTGAGTGCCGTCGTGGCTCTGGTAGCGCACGCCCCGGACTACGCCGTCCTCCTCGACCAGCTCCTGTACGTGCGCCCTCATAACCAGCCGGAAGTTAGAGTAGCGTTTGGCTTCTTCGGTGATGAACTCGAGGAAGCTCGTCTGAGGCATCATGGTGATGTACGGGAACCGGGTGTTCAGGCGGGAGAAGTCTGCAGGCGTGAGGGGACCCGCGGCGGTCTGGATGGTGAAGTTCCGGATCTCGGTGTGCCTGAGCTCTAGGAGCCGGTCGGCGAGGCCCAGTTCGTTCATCAGCTCCATAACCGAAGGGTGGATCGTGTCCCCACGAAATTCGCGCTCAAAGTCCGGATGGGCCTCCAGCAACGTGACCGCAACGCCCTTGCGCGCCAGGAGTAGCGCCAGAACCGCCCCGCCGGGGCCTCCTCCCACGATGCAGCAGGTGGTCCGCTTTACGTCTCGGATTTCGTCCGGCGTCGCAACTTCACTAGAAGCTAGCTTCGCCCCAGTAGCTGTCTGCGAGGCTTCTTCTGTCGCTGTGTTCGCCATAGCAAAATTGTAACGTCATCCTTCGGTTACTGCTCTCCATCCGACAAGACATGCTATGGCTCGGCGTTGTCCCTGGTACCTCACGGTTTGACGGCTCGACTATGGTGCGCTAGCGTCGAGACCATGAATCTCCCAACCTACGAATCCATAGGATGGGGCTACTCGCGGCACAGGAAAGCGGACCCGCGGATCGTCCGGGAGTTGGCCCGGTTGCTTGGGGTGCCGGGTGAGGGTGAGATCGTCGATGTTGGAGCCGGGACCGGCAACTACGCCTACGCCTTGGCCCAGCTTGGCTATCGCGTGGTGGCTATCGAACCGTCGGCTACCATGAGGAGGCAGGCACGAGAGGCTCCTGGTGTCCGGTGGGTGGCCGCGTCTGCCGAGCGGCTACTGTTGGGGGATGGTTGCATGGAGGGTGCCGCCTGCGTGCTAGCGCTGCACCACTTCGCTAACGCGAGAACCGCGCTCTCGGAGATACGGCGCGTCGTCTGCGACGGGACCGTAGTGGTCTTCACCTTTGACCCGCGCGTGGGGCAGCGGTTCTGGTTCGAGGACTACTTCCCAGGGCTCTGGGACGAGGCACACCAGGCGTTCCCACCGCTCGAAGAGGTGGTGAGGCTCGTGGAGGAGGCAACGGGAGGCGGCGTGGAGATCTCTGACTTCCGGCTCCCCCACGATCTGCAAGACAAGTTCGCGGCGGCGGGCTGGCGGAGGCCATGGATATACTTGGATAAAGAGGTACGGGCGGGCATCTCGGCATTCGCTCTCGCGGAGCAGCGGTTGATTGGTGAGGGACTCGAACGGCTGAGCTGGGACCTGCGGAGTGGGGTGTGGCACGCCAAGTATCGTCGTATCTTGCAGCTCGAAGATTTCGACGCCGGCTACAGGTTCCTGAAGGCCTTGCCGGCCGTCTAGACAGGTCAGGCATCGCTCTCGTCACAAGTGCGATCCTCGGCGAAAGGCTCGCGCCCGGGTCCGCCTGCCTACCTGCGGCTCTTCTTGGGATAGATCAGCCGCAGCCGGGGCGAGACCTCTTCCTCACGCATTTGTTTATGCTCGAGGCGGCGATAGAATCTCAGGTTACCTTGGCTGAGTGACCGCTAAACAGCTCGTAGCGCTCGGCTTCCAGGAATCGCTCCTCGATCTCGTGCATAGAAGTGCGCCAATACCTCGGCGTTGCAGATGAGGATGCACGACGAGACGGCCGACGCGGCATGTACCATTCTCCAGTCGGCCGCACACTTAACCAACGACTTCGCTCCCCAGCTTGGCGATGAGGATCTTGTGGTGGTCGTACTCTCTAAGTAGCTCTCGGAGGGTCTAGGTCAGCGGCGGGATCGACTAGTCGTCGTAGATGATGGTCCCCAACGGGTAGCATGGGTACTGGAGCTTGAGAATCTGTTTGGCTTCGCTAACGTCCGCCGGCTCGATGGCGACTTCGCTGGGAGCTGGCAGTATAGCTGACAGGAATTACTGGTTTTTCTGCGAGGACAAGCGCCCGCAATTCGAGGAGGACAATGAGAAGTGCACATCTAGTAGTATCTACGCATGGAAGAACGCGACCTTTTACTACTAGAGAGCGCCATAACCGCCATAGAAGAAGCTGCTGCCGCAGTTGGACGGGAGATCGAGCGCGACAGGCTCGGAGCATCTTCGCTCGCGCGCCTCTCCACGGTGGAGGCTGAGCTGAGGCGTAGCCGCCTCGCGATAGAGGAAATCGTCCAGGAGGAGAGGCGCTAAGTCGACGTCTCTTAGAGGGCGCACTCCTTGGTATCGACGGGGTTCTGCCGTTCCTTGGCGAGGTCCACTAGTTGGCGCACTATAGTAGAGGGGATGCCGTAGCCGGTGTTTTGGGAGTCGGCACGGCTGGCGAAGATGGTGGCGACGACGGCACCGTTCTCGTTCACGGCCGCCCCGCCGGAGTCCCCGGGCCGGACGAAGCCCTTGAAGCTCGTCACCGTACGCTCCACCGGGCCTCGGTTGTAAGCGTCCGTGGAGATCACAGGCTGCGTCCCGCCAGCGCGCCCGGCCCGTATAGAGAATGGTCCGTTTTCCGGGAAGCCCAGGAGGCCGACCGGTTCATTGTCCTTAGGCTCGGCGAGGGAGAGCGGAGGCAGGTCCAGATTACTCACCCGCAAGACCGCTAGGTCGTTACGCTCGTCGAAGGCGACCGGACTGCCGGTCAAAGGCATGCCTACACCCTCGGGTTGGACCTGGGTTGTAAGTTGTCCGGCCACGACGTGGGCGTTAGTAACGATGAGGTCGGGAGCCACGACCCAGCCGGAGCCCTCGACGCCGAAACCACAGGCGACGCCGCTGATGCGCACGAGGCGCGAGGCGGCCGCGAGCACCTGCGGGTCGCGGACGATATCTGCAGTTGGCTCTTCCACATTGGGTTGGGGTCCTTGGAAATTGGGGATGGGATCCAGCCGAGAGAGGGCCTGCGTGAGGAGGCGAGTAGGCATCTCTTCGTTCAGGAATTGGAGCACCTTGGATCCCTGTATAGATGGTTGCAGGGGTGAGAGGGGCGGGGCCCCCAGAGCAAAGGTTGCGGCTACCCAGACGAAGGTGAGGGAGAGCACGGTCCCCAGTATCGCCCCGCCAATGTGGTCCAGCGCTTCGGAGGTGGGGTTGGTGATCTTATCATGCAAAAAGTAGCCCAACGAACGGGCCAGGATCTCCCCGAGCCCCGCGAACGCCGCCACGCTACCGAGCGTGATCAACGAACCGAAGATAGGATCGCTGCTCTTGCCTATCAGTGCCGGAACGAGCCTTGATCCTATTGCCGCCCCCAGGATTACCCCCGCGAGCGAAAGAGCACCCGCGAGAAACCCGATGCGCGCCCCACGCCAGGCCTGGAAAAGAACTAACAGCACTATGACGATGTCGAGCGCGTTCACGGGCCGTGATTCTACCGTGAACGAGACTTTTTACCGACCGTTTGTATAATAATCTCCTTTACCGATGAGAGGAAAAGGCTTGAGAGCCAGAGAATTCATACCGGATGTACAGAGAGTACTGGATGACAGGGTCGAGCCCGCCTATCGGCTCGAGCAGGCCTACAGGGCCCTCTGCAGCGGTTTGGTGCGGGACTGGGAGGAGGTCAGCGCGCTTCCTAAAAGCTTGCGTGCCGCGCTCTCAGCGGAGGTCCCGGCCGCCGTTCTCGAGCTCGCGCATATCTGGCGGGCTAATGACGGGACGCGCAAATATCTCTTCAGGACCCACGATGGTGACCTAATAGAGACGGTCATGATCCCCGAGCGAAGCAGGCGGACGGTCTGTATATCGACTCAAGTCGGTTGTCCGATGGGCTGCACCTTCTGTGCCACGGGCACCTTGGGTATCAAGCGCAGCCTGAATGCTCGCGAGATCGCCGAGCAGGCCTTCGTTGTCACCCGCGACATCGCTCCCGAGCGCCTCACCAACGTGGTCGTCATGGGGATGGGCGAGCCGTTTTTAAACTATAACCAGACCTTGCTCGCGCTCAAGGTTCTCAACGACGCGGACGGGTTTAGTCTGGCGGCGCGGTCCATCGCCGTATCTACCAGCGGGCTGGTAGACAAGATTCGGCGCTTCGCCGACGAGCCGGAGCAGTTCCATCTCGCGATCTCCTTGCACACCCCGTTCGAGAAAGAGCGTAAAATGATCATGCCCGTCGCCTCTCGCTACTCGATCCCCGAGCTGATGTCCGCCGCCGCCTACTACGTCGAGCATACCCGTCGCAAGCTCTTTTTCGAGTACACTCTCCTCGCCGACGTCAACGATCAACAACGCCACGTCGAAGCCCTCGCCGAGCTTCTCGACCACCCGCTCTACCATCTGAACCTTTTGCGCTTTAACTGGACGGATACTGGCTTCGTTGCTACTTCGAAAAGTGCGGCGAAGAAATTTTTGCACTACGCGCGAGAGCTTGGCCTCTCGGCGACTTTGAGACCCAGCAGGGGAAAGGACATAGAGGCCGCTTGCGGCCAGCTCGCCGTCAGAGGCTTGCGGGGCCAGCCACAGCGTGCCGCTGTTCCGTTTGCTCAGTCCTCACCTACTTAAAGACGGCTTTCGTGTAAACTCAGCCCCGACTGTTCGTAGATACAAACGTGCCTTTTGTGTTCCAATAACTCTACGTATCTGCTAGAAACTATCTAATAAAACACTTGAAAGTAACCCGATAAGTTAGGACCCTTTTCGTAAATCAGCAGTATGGAGTGAGTTACTTGACTCCATCTATATTCTTCACTACCAAAGGCTCCAAACTCTCTACAGAGAGATGGAGGTCTTCTTCGTGCCAGAAGCCCGCGGGGCGACAAAGGCAGGCGTTTAGGGAAGTAGATGATGCTGACCTTCATGGGGTTGTTTTTAGCCGTGAGAAGGCCTACGTGCATCGTCGTCTCGTGGCAGGTTCCGAGGTTAGTGCTGTTATCCGTAGAACCTGCTGTATCGGTAGCAGCTACATATTTGGCCGGGCGATGCTCCCCGTAGCCCACCAGCGACAGTGCTTTCGGGGGTGCAGAAGATCTTTCTTAATGTCTCTTAGGAGAAGGCCTCTTCAAGACTCCATTTTTATAGGATAAACTTAACACACTAGATCGGTCACGAAGGTGGGTTGTTGGATCTTAATCAGAGGGATAGGTCGAGTTTCAGGAATACCCGTGTAGGCTACCCGAGCAAGCGGGCAAGAGGCCGCCGATGGTGGAAGATTCTCGTTCCCCTGCTCCTCGCCTGTGGCGTCTTGGCCGCGCTGGGGGTGACGGACTACTGGGTGAACCACAGCAAGATCTACCCGGGCGTGTCGGTTGGGGATCTGAGTCTTGGGGGCAAGACGCCTGAGGAAGCCCGAAAGGTCCTCGAACAGCGCACAGAAGAGCTCAAGGAGATTAAACTGACCGGACCCCAGCAGTTCACCATCTCCTCCGATAAGCTAGGCGTGAACTTTGATGTCCAGTCTAGCGTGGATCAGGCTTACGCTGTCGGGCGCCAGGGAGACCTCCTGAAGCGCATCAGCGACCGGCTGGAAGCGACTTGGGGCACGGTATACACCCCGCTCGCGGTTAGCTACAAGCGGCAACAGCTGCAGGATGGTTTGTCGGATGTGTTCACCGCTCTCACGGCCGAGCCAGTCGACGCCGGGTTCAGGTTCGACGGCGACGGCGTCTCCGTCACGAAGAGCCAGACGGGGATGCAGGTGGAAAAGGATAAGCTGCTCGACGATATCGAGGCCGGGCTTCTCGAAGGAAGGGGTGAGTATGAGGTGCCGGTCATTACCCAGGAGCCGAAGCTGACCACGCAGGAGGCGGAGAAGCTCAAGCCGACGACCGTGTTGGCGAGATACCGGACCGACTACCGGGAGACCAGCGATAAAAGCAAAGAGCGAGTAGAAAACCTTAGTATTGCCTCCAACGCCGTAAGCGGGAGAGCTCTGGCCCCGGGAGATGTCTTCTCGATGGTCGACGTCACCTCACCGCTGAGCTACAACAAGACTAGCGTCATCATCAACGGCGTAGAGGATAAAGCCGACGGCGGGGGCTTGTGCCAG
>JAFAPF010000012.1 GCA_019247245.1 Rubrobacter sp.
CGATGAGCAAAAGGCCAGGCTTGTACCAACGCTGCAGACGGTCGGACTCCACGGAGAGCAAGGAACCCTGCTTCCAATCTTCTAGCGCCGCCACCCTGTCCGCTAGCTCCGGGGCGAGGGTGGCTACCGAACGGCGGAGCGCTGGGAGGCCCCCCTCCTTGAGACGTGCGTAGGCACCCTTGGGGATGATGTACCCGACCTGCCAGTACTCTAAGTGATCCATGAGTACAAGGAGGCTGTGCCGATCACACCGAAAAACGGCACCCGCACCCTCTGGATCGTCTTCCTTACGCGGTAGGTTAAACCAAAAAACGTCCATCGGCGATCTGCCTCCTATACGCTCGAGCCCCGCGAGCTTCCGCAGCCGTGAGAAACGTCCGTCCGCGCCCACTGTTAGATTCGCCCGTACCTCCTGCGTTCCTTCCTCTCCCCTGAAGCAGACGCCCCGGACCACGCCACCTTCCCGAATGAGCTCCTTGACGCGTGCGCCCATCACGAGCCGGAAGTTCGGATAACACCCTGCTTCAGCGGCGATGAACTCGAGAAAATGCGCTTGCGGAAGCATCAGGACATATTGGTACGGGGTTTTAAGGCGCGAAAAGTCGGCGAATGTCTCGCGCCTCTCACCGGCCTGAAAGATGAACCGGCGCACCTTCGCGTGCTGCAATTTGAGGACCGCGTCGATGAGGCCGAGGTTCGCCAGGATCTCCATGACCGAGGGGTTGATGGTATTGCCTCGAAACTCACGGTCAAAATCCTGGTGCGCCTCCAAAAGAGTTACTCCCACTCCCCTGCGCGCCAGCATCAGCGCCAGCATCAAGCCCGCCGGCCCTGCGCCTACAATGCAACAATCTGTCTGCCGTACCTCACAGACATAGCGCACTAGATTCAGCTCTCCGATCTGCTGAGCAGCTGTGGTCTCGCTCTCAGCTAAACGTTCCTGTTTACGCTTTGCTTCACGACGCCGGATGTTACTCCTATTTGCCGTGAGATTCTGTAATATCTCCCGTTCTCCAGGTAACCCACCTGCCATCCAGTCCAGGGCGACGGCGGCGGTCCAGGACTGTGCGAGGGAGCCTATAGGTTCCCCGGTAAACGGCTCGTAGTACTCGGCGAAGCCGCTCGGCTGGCGCTTGAGGAGACGGAAGCGTTGCTAAGAGCGGTAGGACGGCGCATAGCGGATGGGCGAGCCGTACCGACGGGTGGCCTGTGCAGGCGGCTCGAAGTGGTCGTCACCGTGCTCGGTGAGCTGGGTGGCCTTGCAGAGGTAGAGGAGCACGATAGCGCATTCGTCGTTCGCAGCCATAGCTGCCCTCTAACCGCTGTAGTGGTGGGTCACCCGGAGGTATATGCCGGCTAGTCGAGACTCTGCTCACAGAGTTGGTAAGCGCGCCAGCACGCTAACGCTGTGACCGTGGCGAAAGGCCTCGCTGCTACTTCGAAGCAGAGCGGTCACCGACGATACTACGCGAACGTGATCTCGCTCAGCATTCACAACTGCGCCGAGACGATCAGCTCCCGACCAGAAGAAGCTATGATCAAGGCGTAGTAACGCAGCGAGGGAAGGCAGCAACCGCGCAACTTCCGGACAAAGGCCATAGAAGCCTATTATACGGTAGCACCGGAACTGAAGAGTCGGCGCAAGACCGGAGTGCTAAGATGCACGTTTGCGAATGAATGTTCGGAGATCACGCAGTGCAAGGTGAGATGGAGGATGGCTACTCGGCTGCTTATATTACTGGGGTAGGTGTTGTCAGCCCAATTGGGGTAGGCTGTAAGGTGTTCTGGAGCTCGCTGCTAGCCAACAAGAGCGGGGTCGGCCCGATAACACTCTTCGACGCGCGGGACTATGAAGTCCGTATAGCTGCCCAGTGCTGGGACTTCGACCCCAAAGATTTCATGAACCGCAAGGCCACCCAAAGAATGGACCGCTTCGCCCAGCTCGGGCTCGCTGCCGCCAAGCTAGCACTCGAGGATGCCAACGCCTGGGGAGAGCTTGAGAGCAATGCAAAGAGGGTGGGGCTTATACTCGGGAGCGGTATCGGAGGGGTGGCGAGCATGGAAGATACCATGTATACGATAGACACCAAGGGTCCGGTACGGGCCAACCCGTTCGCCGTTACCAGGATCATGCCGAACTCTGCGGCCGCCCAAATCAGCATTCAACTAGGTGTGCAGGGCCCCTCGGTCACGCCAGCGCTCGCCTGCGCCTGTGGCACGGACGCTATCGGCCTGGGTTACGACTTGATCCGTCGCGGCGATGCCGAAATGGTGGTCTGCGGCGCCGCCGAAGCGACGATCACCCCGGTCATCGTTGCCGGCTTTATCGCCATGCGCGCCATGAGCCGTAACAACGCTGACCCCGAGGCTGCCTGCCGCCCCTATGATAAGGACCACGCGGGCTTTGTCATAGGCGAAGGCAGCGGCGTCGTCATTTTGGAGAGCGCAGAGTCCGCTGAGCGACGGGGCGCCGAGCCATACGCCAAGATAACTGGCCTCGGGCGTACCACCGACGCCTACAACGTAGCCGACCCCGACCCTGAGGGACGTGGTATCTTACGCGCCATGCAGATCGCCCTCAAGAACGCGGGCGTTGAAGGGGAACGCGTAGGGTACATCAATCCGCATGGCACCGGCACGGTTGCCGGTGATGGTCCGGAGTCACAAGCTATGTGGGCTATAAATCCGGATGTGACGGTCTCAGCAACGAAATCGATGCTGGGACACTCTTTAGGGGCTACGGGGGCCATTGAGACTGCGATTTGCGCCCTAGCTATAAAGGAGAAGACGATCCCACCGATGCGAAATCTCGAGGTTTTGGCCGAGGACTGTGCTGCCCTCGACTATGTCGTCGGCAAACCTCGGCGGGCCCAAGGCCTAGAAGTGGCGCTCTGCACGAACCTCGCCGTAGGTGGACACAACGTGGCGCTCGCACTGGAGAGGGTTTAGATAGAGTCTTCGCTAGAAAATAGGCTTGAAGAGCTGGAATCAGTGGTAGCCTCTTACGAGAGTGCCCTAGTAGCGTTCTCCGGCGGCGTCGACTCCTCACTGGCACTGGCGGTCAGCGTGAGGGCGCTACCAAAGGGCAGGGTACTTGCTGTTACCTCGAGCAACGAGACGTACTTACCCTCGGAACTGGAAGGAGCGAAAGCGCTAACCAGTTATTTGGGCGTCGAGCACCTTGTCGTGAACACGCGGGAGCTAGACGATCCGAACTACGCCAAGAACCCTACCAATCGGTGTTATTTCTGCAAGAGCACGCTGTACTCAGATCTCGCGAAGATTGCCGAGGAGAAGGACTACGCCTGCGTGGTAGACGGGGCAAACAAGGATGACGAGGGGGACTACCGCCCCGGAAGAAAAGCAGCGAAGGAGCTCGGTGTTGTCTCGCCGCTGTCCGTAGCAGGGATGGGCAAAGCAGAGGTGCGTAATATCGCCAAGCAATTAGGACTACCGACGTGGGATAAACCGGCACTTGCTTGTTTATCGAGCCGGTTCCCTTATGGGCAGGAGATCACAACGGAGAAGCTTGCTCAGGTCGCCTGGGCCGAGGAATTCCTGCGTCGGCAAGGTTATAGTCAGGTGCGTGTCAGACACCACGGAGAGATCGCACGCCTCGAGGTCGGACCTGACGAACTAGAACGAGCCTTGATGGAAAGAAAGGAAATATCCGCCGAGCTAAGGGCCGCAGGCTTCCTCTATGTGACGCTTGACCTTGAGGGATACAAGCCCGGTTCTTTAAACGCTGCCCTTGAGCAGCCTTCCAAGAAAACCCTACCCGTAGTTTACTAAAGCGCTCAACTATCAGCTTTCAGCGCTCAAAAGACTGTGCTTATTATTTTCCGCCGACGGCTAAACCTACCCTTCCGGTTCTTCGCCTTTCTCGCGTAAGAAGCGCTCTAGTTCGTGGGCCAGCTCATCGCCCGAGGGGAGGTTCGTTATATCACCTTCGGCACGCGTGTCATAGCGCTCCTCAAGCATCTGCACATAGGAGGTCAGGTCCGGGTCTTGGGCAACGGCAGCCGAGACCTGCCGCTGGTAGTCCTCAGAAGTGCGCTCAAGTTGTGTGGTGTCAAAGCTGCCACCGAGCAGTTTGGAGAGGTTCTGTAACAGTGCCAGAGCTGCGGGCGCCGAAGGTACAGAGGGTAGATAGTGAGGTACCGAAGCCCAGAAGCTCACCGCTGGGAGGCCCTTTCCCGCGCAGTAGCGGTGCAAAATCCCCGTAATGCCGGTCGGACCCTCATAGCGGGAGGCCGAAAGCCCCAAATTTTCGACTAGAGAGGGATCTTGGGCGTTCGCCGCGATCGAGACCGGACGAGAATGTGGCATGTCAGCCAAGAGTGCCCCGAGCGTAACCACTAGGCTCACATCAAGCTCGCGGGCGACGTCGACAACCGCCTCCGAGAACGCTTGCCACCGAAAATTCGGTTCGGGGCCCGAGAGCAAAACTGCGTCCCTGCCACCCAGGGCATCGACGCCTGCCTCTGTAGCAAACAAGTTGTTCTGCGGCCACTCGACCATGCGGGTAACACCATCTACGAGCTTGATCTGAGGACGTATAGCCTGATAATCGAAGAATTCCTCACCGTCGAAGCTCGCAAAGTGCTTCACCCCCCACGTCTCTCTGAGGGTGTGCAACGAGACGCTCGCGGCCTCGGCCGCGTCGTTCCAGCCCGTGAATGCAGCCACGAGCACAGGTCGGTTGAGCTCCGGTCGCCACTCCATGTTTATGTGCTCATTCTCCATAAGGCAAAGCTT
>JAFAPF010000031.1 GCA_019247245.1 Rubrobacter sp.
CTACTAAACGTCGTATCCTGCAGATGATGCTCACAAGAATATCCCCTCTCTAGGTTCATCGTCGAGCAACAAAGCCAAATATAGAGCAAGCCAGCAAAAAGCTCACTTCTATGGCTAGGAAGAGGGCGACCCATAGGGGCAACCAGGGGTTTTAGACACCCCAGTTATTGCGGTGTTGGGTAGCGCAGCCACTAGGAGTTGTAAGTACGTGAAATAGATTTATACTCACGGTTCGTCAGTGCCTAGTTGGGAAATGGGTTGCACTTTACCCTTGGCTACCGCCGTCCACCCTAAACATCGACCCTAGCGTATCCCTATCTTTTGCAGCTCGACGAATGTCTCCTCGTCCTCTCGGCTACGTTCCTGAGGGTGAACTCTACACCCTTCGCTCGGACGAACTACTCCATTCTCTCGCAGAACATTCAGCCGGGTTGCACCAACAACACGATATCGCCACCATCGCTTTGTTCACCTCACTATGCCCGGGCCAACGTTTCTGCGTCTGGCCTTGCCCGATCATAAACGTGGGCAAACCCATGATAATGGGGAAGCAAAGGTATCACGCTCCGACGGCGTAGAAGCCTACACGGGTGCGTCCTCACGGAACCGCAGGGTTATCTTCGACAGAACGAACCAGAAGCCCTACGTGCGGACATGATCGTATACCAGCTTCCCGCTGATCGCGGTCGCCGCCACCCCATCGTTCGCCGCGTCCTCAAGAACCTCCCTTTCGGGTTCTTCACTCCTCGGCGATGACTCGACAACGGCAAAGTCCGCCCACTTCCCAACCTCTAAGCTTCCTGTCTCTCCTTCTATACCCAAAGCCTGCGCCCCAAAGAGCGTCGCGAGCTTCAGGCCCGTCTCTCCGTCGAAGCCATGTAGCCTCACCGCGAAAAGCGTCTCCTGAAAGAGGTTTAAGCTCGGGCTGCTCCAGAGGCCGTCCGTTCCCATCCCGACCCGCACGCCGCGCTTGAGCATCTCCGGTACCGGCGAGATGCCGCAACCGAGGTATTGATTGGAACGGGGGCAGTGAGCTACAGCAGCGCCGGTGCGGACCAGTACCTCGATGTCCTCCTTTGAAACCCCCGTGGCCAGATGCGCAGCGATCGTCCCTGGCCAAAGGAGGTCTACGCTTTCAGCGTACCGGACGGGTGAGATGCCCACGCCACCCCAGTTGGACCGCACCCCGAAGACGCTCTCCAATCCCCCGCTCCCCCCACGAACGAACTCAACCTCCTCCGGACTCTCGGAGAGGTGGGTCGACAGTCGGTCTCCCCTCTCCCGTGCCCGCCGGGCTACGAGGCGGGATGACTCTGGGTCTACGGTGTACGGCGCGTGCACGCTAACCTCTACCCCTACCCGCGAAAGCAACCCCTTGCGCAGGGTGAACAGCGTCTCTTCGAAAGAATCTACCGCCTCCTCGGCGGTATCGAAACCAAACGGGAAGAATTCTGCAAAGACGATCCCTGCGAGCCTGGACTCTGCCAGCGCAGGCAAGCAATCCCCATACGGCGAGGAATCGGTTATGAAAGTGGTGCCGGTTTCTATAGCCTCCCGAGCCGAGTTCCTCACAGCTTCGGCGAGCCAGGTATCTCTCTCAGGGAGCCTAGAGACCAACTCCTTTACCCAGCGAGAGAAGGAACCACCCTCCGGCGCATCGCCCTGGCGAAAACCAAGGTGAGCATGGGTGTTCACCGCGCCGGGGATTATCGTGTGACGATGGAAGTAACGGACTTCGACGCCAGGGTTGTCGCGTCCTACCTCCGAAAGCGTGCCCACGACGGCGATGCGGCCCCTATCGACGAGAAAGGCGCCATCCGTGATGGGAGGGGCAGAGACAGGCAGTACCAGGCTCGCCGCAAAGATTGTGCGCGGCGGAGAAACCGGCACGTTTACTAGATATCCTTCACGGAGATACCGGGTTCCAAGGCACGATCATAGAGCGTGGTACGCTTGACTGGCATAAATCCGCTATGCTCGATGACGTTCCGGAGCTCCTGCTCGGTGGTGCAGTACCTAGCGCCTGCCTCTTTGACAACGTTCTCCTCAATCATGATCGAACCCATATCGTTACACCCAGCGTGTAGCGCTATCGAGGCGGTCTTCATCGGCTGCGTGACCCACGAGGCCTGTATGTTCGACACGTTGTCGAGGATGATGCGGCTTATGGCCGTGGTCTTCAGGTAATCCAGAGAAGATGCCTTCTCAAAGTCAGGGTGCTTCTTGCGGTAGGTGGTGTTGTCCGGCTGGAAGGTCCAGTCAATGAATGCCGTGAAGCCGCCGGTTTTGGCCTGAAGATTGCGGATCTGGAGCAGGTGTTCGACCCTTTCTTCGTAGGACTCGTCTATACCGAACATCATCGTGGCAGTAGACTTCATTCCCAATGAATGCCAGCTCTCCATGACCTCGAGCCAAGTATCCGCCGAGTTCTTGGCCGGGGCGATCCGGCCACGCGTCTCGTCCGTGAGGATCTCCGCCCCACCTCCCGGGATGCTCATGAGCCCAGCGTTTTTTAGCTCCTTGAGGGTCTCGTCTAAAGACATGCCGCTCTTGTCGACCAAGTGCCAGATCTCTGCCGGCGAGAGTGCATGGACCTGTATCTGAGGATATTCCTTGCGGATCGTCCGCAACAGATCTGTAATGTACTCCATCCCAATATCCGGGTGTAAGCCTCCCTGCATGAGTATGCCGGTCCCGCCCAGGTCGACGGTCTCCTGTATCTTTTGCAGAACCTGTTCGACGGTCAAAACGTATCCATCACCCTTCTGCGCCTGGCGCTTGGTCCGGTAGAAAGCACAGAAAGAGCAGGCGACCCAGCAGACGTTCGTGTAGTTGATGTTGCGGTCCACGATGTACGTGACGATATCGTTCGGGTGGAGCCTGCGACGAATCTCATCCGCCTCCGAAGCCAGCTCCAGAAAATTACGATCGAAGAGCTTCGCGAGCTCCCGTCTGGCCTCCCTGTCCTCGAGTCCAGCGTCGAGTACGCCCTCCTCAAGCAACGCACCGGTCATGCGCTAACCCTCCCATCGTAGAACTTGGAGGCCAAAAACCCTCCTTCTGCCAGGTAACGTTTCAATCCTTCCTCTTCCCGCTCTCCGATCTGATAGGCGATGCAGGAGGTGAAGTAGGTTCTGAGATCCTCATCGGTCGCCGGAGCCCCACGCCGACGCGCCTCCTCGACGACAGCGTCTAGGTGCTTTTCCGCCCAGTCTACAGCCTGCGCCACCCGGTCCGCCCAGAACCCGTACCGCGCGGGGTCTCCCCGGGAAGCCCATATCGCGTAGACCATCGGCAGTCCTGTAAAACGCTCCCATGCCTCCCCAAGATCGTAAACCTCCACGCCCCCTAGACATCGCACCCCGAGTGCTTTATCGCCGATGAATAGGGCAGCGTCGTATTCGGCGAGCGCCCACTCGGGCGGCATTGAAACCACCTCGTAACGAGGCGAAGCGCCATACACGCGCTCCAGCACGATCTCTGCGAGAGAGTGGCTGGTTGCCGACTCGCTGGTAAGCGCCACCCTTTGCGCGTCTGAAAGAGGCTGATTCTTACGAGTGGCGAGCAGCACGCTCATGACTGAGCCATCGGAGGTTATACCGTAACCTTGTACCCGCTGGAGACGGTCACGGTTGCGCGCCCAGCTCGCCGAAGAGACAAGCCCGACCTCGACCTCACCGGAGAGAAGCGCCGCGTTAGAGTCCGCAGGCGTACCACCGATCAACTCTATCCCTTCGAGACCACCGGTAGCCTCGAGACCGAGCCTCAACGGTAGACAGTTCAGGTAGTTTATGAAGCCGATACGGATCATTTAGTAGACACGCACCACGTTGAAGTCGGTATCACGCTCAAGCGGTGCCCGGCCGGCCTCCCAGATCATCCTCGCAAACTGATTCTTACTCATCGCACCCTCGACGTGCTCGCCGCCTGCGGCGCTTATGATCTCCTCATTCACCATGAGCGTCCCATCGAGGTCATCCGCTCCGAAGGAGAGGGCAACCTGCGCGACCTCTGGCGTCTCCGTAACCCAGTAGGCCATAACGTGTGGAATATTGTCCAAAAACAGCCGACCGATGGCAATGTGCTTGAGATCATCGGCCCCAGTGGAGCGTGGTAAGTGCTTGAGGCGCGTGTTGTCGGGGTGAAAGGCGAGCGGGATGAACGTTCTGAAACCACCCGTCAGGTCCTGGAGATCCCGCAGGCGCAGCATGTGGTCTACCTTACTCTCCGGCATCTCCAAATGGCCATAGAGCATGGTGGAGTTGGTCTTCATCCCCATCTCGTGCGCCGTCTGGTGGACCTCCAGCCACCGCTCCCCGGTGCATTTGGTCCGGCAAATAGTCCGACGGATCTCCCAGTCGAAGATCTCCGCCCCACCTCCCGGCAGGCTCCCAAGCCCCGCCTCGCGCATCTTCTCTAAGACCCACCGGATGCTCTTCCCCGTGAGATGGGTGAAAGCGTCGATCTCGACAGCGGTCCAGGCTTTGAGGTGTATCCCGGGGTAGGCTCGGTGCAGCTCCTGGATGAGGTCCAGGTACACGTCGAACCCCCAGTCCGGATGCACGCCGCCGACGATGTGAAACTCCGAGACTCCCGACAGATCTACCTTTGAGAGCTCGTGCAGAGTCTTCTCTGCTGGCCACTCGTAGCCCCGCTCGTCACCCTTCGAAACTCTAAAAGCGCAGAACCGGCAGCGATACATACAGATGTTCGTCGGGTATAGGCGGTACTTGTGGGAGAAGTAGGCCTTATCGCCGTGCAGCCGCTCCCGCACCACATTGGCGAGGCGCCCAATCTCCAGAAGGTTATTGGACTCGAAGAGCCTCAGCCCATCCTCAAAAGAGAGCCGTTCGCCTGTGTGGACCTTCTCCCGTATCTCCGCCAAGTTGTCCGGTGCCTCGATCTTAAGCATCTCTGCCTACCACCTCGTTAGCTATCGCTTCTAGGATGGCCCGCTCCGTGCCATCGGGCAGGAGCTTAAGCCCTTCTACCGCTGCCTCAACCTTCTCCAAGGCCCAGGCCTCCGTCTTCTTTATCGCGTCCGTCGCCAAAACCGCCTCTATACCAGCCTCTAAGAGCTCTGGCGTGGGATTCGATGTCTCGAGTACCCGCCTTATCACCACTCCATCGCCCTCCTCGAGCGCAAAGATCACCGGCAACGTCATGGTACCTTCGGCTAGGTCCGTCCCGACACTCTTGCCCATGAGGCCAGGCTCGCCGACGAGATCCATCACATCGTCGGACACCTGGAAGGCGAGCCCCAAAGCCTGTCCGTAGGTGGCAAGCGCGTCTATCTGCCTGAGCGAAAGCCCGCCCAAGGTCCCGCCGGCAACGCACCCCGCCCGGAAGAGCCCGGCCGTCTTCATCCGGATATGTTCCACGTATGCCTCGATCTCGACGGGAGCTCTTGAGGAGCGGTATTGCTCCAACTCCCCTGCCGACATACCCATCGCCGCCTCAGCGAATATGCGCACCAACCTCGGGTTTCCGACCTCTGCGAGGCCGTAGAACGCCTCGGCGAAAAGGTAATCTCCAGTGGCCACAGCGGTCTCGCGCCCGTACGCGGTAACAGTCGTGGGCTTCCCCCGCCTACTCTCCGCTTTATCGACCACGTCGTCGTGGATAAGCGTCGCCGTATGCAGGGCCTCGACGGCACCGGATGCCGTAAGCAGCTCCTCCCACTCCGGGTCCCCCATCCGGGCACTCAGGATCAACAAGATTGGTCGAAGCCTCTTACCTCCCGCCATGAGCGCTTCGAGCGTCGGCGCAACGAGCCCCTCCGGGGCTCGTCCGGCGACCTCGACGAGCAGATCCTCAACCCCAGCTACAGCCTCCGAGGCTCCGTCAGGGAGTACCATGCGGAGGTCGCGGGCGCTTTCGGCCAGGTTTCGTCCCAACGTGGAGCGTGACGATGCCGCCAGATAACCCTCGCCATGTAACGTCTTGTAGTCCATTACACCTCATTATGTCAGCTAACTCGTCAGGTGCTACGAACTCTTTCACCGACTCCGGAAGATAAGAGTACGCCCAAGCATCTCCTGAAATCTTCGAGCCCAGCAACGGCACGATCCTATCGAACCACAGCCCGTAAAAGGTAGCAGATAAGCGTCCTTCAGGCTGCGCTATTTCCAGGCAAACTACTCTCCCTTCCGGTCTCACCGCCCGGGCCATCTCTCCAAAGAGCGCCCCGAGGTCTGAGATATTTCTCGCCCCGTAGGCGATGGTTGTAGCATCGAAGAAACCACTCTTGACCCCAGTCAGGCTCGTCGCGTCTCCGAGCCGGTACTCGACGCCCGTCATCGGCCGCTTCTTTGCCGCCCGGAGCATCTCGCGAGAGAAATCTATGCCCAACACGTACCCATCAGGTTCGACCCTTCTGGCGAGATCCCGGGTCAAGCTCCCCGTACCACAGGCGAGATCTAATGCCCGCCCACCGGCACAAAGCCCTGTGGCCTCCACCACCTTTTTGTTCCAGAGGCGGTGAAGCCCCGCGGTCATCAGCATGTTCAGAAGCTCGTAGCGGTCCGCGATCCGGTCGAACATCTCCCGCACGAGCCGTGCGCGCTCCTCGCCCGCGGGCAAGTTGCTCTTTGTCGCCGGCACCCTACCCGCGCCGCTTATGGCCCCACCTCTCAACCAGCTCGTGCCCTGCTATGCCCATCACGTCCAAGACCTTGCCAACCACGAAGTCCATCAAATCCTCTATCGTCTCCGGGTGGTTGTAGAAGCCCGGCGCCGCCGAGACTACGATGCCTCCAGCCTCCGTGATAGCCGTCATGTTCCTCAGGTGCACGAGGCTGTAGGGCATCTCGCGCTCTAGGATCACGAGCCGCCTACGCTCCTTGAGGGCCACGTCGGCAACCCGGTGGATGAGATTCGTGCCGGTACCGTTGGCAATGTTACCCAGAGTCGAGACGCTCGCCGGTGCGATGACCATCGCATCCGGCACGCTCGTCCCACTCGCCGGCGGCGCGAACAGGTCGTCCGGAGCATAACGCTTGACGCCATATGCTTCGGCCAACTTTCTCGTACTCAAGCCGCCCATCTCGTAGGCGAGCACTTTCTCACCCATTTCGGAGGCACAAACCTCTACGGATACATCGTTCTCCAAGAGGGCTTCTACAAGCCGGACCGAGTACACAGCACCGCTCGCCCCCGTGATGCCAACGAAGGCCGTCTTTGCGCTCACTAGCCGATACCCCGATCCAGCAGTACGAACGCAAAGAAGACTAAGCTGAGAAGCCCGTTCATGGTGAAGAACGCCATGTCGAGCTTCGAGAGATCGTCTTTCCTTACCAGGGACTGCTCGTAGCACAAGAGCCACGCGACCACCACAACCCCGAGGTAGTAGATGAGCCCAAGCCCCGCAGCTACGCCGAAAGCGACGAGGAACGCCACGCTCAAGGCGTGCCAAACGCGCGAGACGACGAGGGCGGGGCCTATCCCGAACCGGGCAGGCAGGGAGTTAACCCGATTCTCAAGATCGAAGTCCCGGTCGAGGAGGGCGTAGATCACGTCAAATCCTGCAACCCAGAACGCCGCGCCCGCCCAGATCAGGGCAGGAGTCCAGCCTACCTCGCCCGTCACCGCCACCCACGCCGCACCCGGCGCCAAGCCGTTGGCAACACCCAACGCTAAATGGCAGAGCCAAGTGACACGTTTGGTGTAGGGGTAAACCACGAACCCCAAGACCACTAGAGGCCAGAGGACACGTGTGACCGGCGCGAGAAAGAAGGTTGCCAGGACGAGCAGGGCGATCGCCACGCCGGTGAAGATCCATGCCTCTCGCAGGCCGATGAGACCCTTAGGGATGGCGCGATCGGCGGTGCGAGGGTTCTTTGCATCCATCTTCGCGTCTATGATCCGGTTAAGGGTCATGGCAGCGGTGCGTGCACCGGTCATAGCGACCGTGATCCAGAGGAGGTTAGAGACGCTGAACGGTACGGGAGCGGCGACCATCCCAGCGTAGGCGAAAGGAAGGGCGAAGATGGTGTGCTCCCATTTGATCATCTCCAGGAGCACGCGTAGCTTGCCCGATACGATACGAGGGTAGGAATTAGTTGAGTGGTATGCCATACCGCTCCCACTTCTCATCGACGAGCTTCTTGATATCGTCGCTCATCACGATCTTATCTGGCCACTCGCGGGTGAAGCCCTCCTCGGGCCATTTCCGCGTGGCGTCCACGATCATTTTCGATCCGTAGGTGAAGGCCCGGCTGGAGTGGTCTAGCACGTCTATTGGGCCGGGGAGCATCCTTATGTCCCTCTCGGGGTCTATGTTGTTCAACGTCACCCACCAGGCTTCACTCGTGTCTTCCACGTTTACGTCCGAGTCAAGTATGACAATCATCTTCGCTAAAGACATCAGCCCGAGCCCCAGCATGCCGGCACCGACCTTGAAGGCATGTCCGGGATACTGCTTATCTAACGAGACGAAGACGAGGTTGTGGAAGATCCCTTCTGGAGGCATGTGGTAGTTGACGACCTCCGGCAGCATCAAGCGCGTGAGCGGCAGAAAGATGCGCTCTGTCGCGTACCCGAGCCACGCATCCTCCATCGGCGGCCGGCCTACGATGGTCGAGGGGTAGATGGCGTTCCTTCTCATTGTCACGGCGGTGACGTGCATCGCTGGGTAGTAGTCAGCAAGCGAGTAGAAGCCAGTATGGTCCCCGAACGGTCCCTCCAGCGTCAGGGGCTCTTCGGGATCTGCGTAGCCTTCGATAACCATCTCTGCCTCCGCCGGCACCTCCAGATCGTTGGTGAGGCACTTGACGAGCTTCACGGGCTCCTTGCGCAAGAAACCGGCGAAGACGAACTCGCTGATGCCGGGTGGCAAGGGAGCGGAAGCCGAGTAGATCGAGGCCGGATCTCCACCGAGGGTGATAGCTACGGGAAGCTTCTGGCCCAGCTTCCTGGCTTTCTCGAAGTGTGCAGCACCTGTCTTGTGACGCTGCCAGTGGAGCCCCGCGGTCCTTTTGTCGAAGCGCTGCACGCGATACATACCGGCATTGCGCTCGCCGGTCTCCGGATCCTGGGTGTGGACCATAGTGAGGGTTATGAACGGGCCGCCATCCTCGGGCCAGCAGGTCTGGACCGGGAGGCTTTCGAGATCCGCATCGTCGTCGTGGTAGATCATCTCCTGGCAGGAGGCCTTGCCCGTAGTACGCGGTGGAAACTTAGAGACCTCGCGTAGGCGCGGTAGAAGCCCTAGCTTGGCCATGAAGCCTTTACCGGGCCCTTTGGTTAGCTCCAAGAGCTCCTCTATACGATGCCCGATGTCGTTGAGATCCATAACACCTAAAGCGCTCGCCATGCGCTTCTTCGAGCCGAAGGCGTTTATGAGGAGAGGATGATCGCTACCTTTTACGTTGTGGAAGAGGAGGGCGGGACCGTTTCTCTTCATCACGCGGTCGGCGACCTCGGTAATCTCGAGCTTGGCGCTCACTGGCTCGCGTACGTCCACGAGCTCACCCTCTTTGCGTAAGGAGCTCACGAACTCCTGCAGGTTATTAGCTGGCACCCTTCACCTCCCCTATAGCGGCGCTGATGCGGACCGCTGACCGCTCCTCGTCCTCGCCGGAGATAATGCTGAGGAGCTGCGCCAGGTGTGGTGTCCAGAGCTCCAGCGAGACCGCGTTGTCGCGTAAGATCTCCCCTGTCCCGTCGCGGATCATACGTCCCGCCACCCCGACGAAGCGTGGCTCGTCTAATCGTGCTATGGTCTCGACCGCCCAGGCATAAGCATTGTCCCCAACGAGTATAGCCTCGTCGGTCGCGGTTCTGGTTGCGTAGTGCACGTCAAACCCCTCTTGCAAATATCCCAAAGCTTCGGCGACTACCTCGCACCGGTTATCCTTGCCCGGCAAGTTTCCGGCGGCACGCAGGAAGACCTCCTTGAGCGAAGCCTCCGGTGTACGGCGGATGACCTCCACCTCGTTCTAGCTCCGCCCCACCGATGCTCGCATAGCCCACTGCCGCGCCGCCTCGAAGGTCTTCTCCAAGTCCTCCTCGGAGTGAGCGGTCGAGATAAAGCCAGCCTCGTACGGGCTCGGGGCGAGGTACACGCCGTCCCGAAGCATGTGCCAGAAAAAGCCCTTGAACGCCTCTATATCCGAGCGAGCGGCCGAGGAGAAGTCCGTGACCGGCTCCCCAGTGAAAAAGATGCTCACCATAGAGCCAACCTGGTTTATGGTGAAGGGCACATTACCCTCGCTCGCAACCTCGTACATCCCCTGCCGCCAGCGCTCACCCATAGCTTCGAGCCCCTCGTAGAAGCCTGGCTCACCCGTAGCGTGCAAGGTCGCGAGGCCGGCGGTCATCGCAAGCGGGTTGCCGGAGAGCGTGCCTGCTTGATAGACCGGCCCCACGGGTGCGATCTGTTCCATGATCTCCTGTTTCCCGCCGTACGCCCCCACGGGGAGGCCGCCACCGATGATCTTACCAAGGCACGTCATGTCCGGCACGACGCCGTAACGCTCCTGGGCCCCACCACGCGCGAGCCTGAAGCCGGTCATCACCTCGTCGAAGATGAGAACCGTGCCGTACGCTTGCGTGACATTACGCAGCCCCTCTAGATATCCCTCGACGGACGGCACGCACCCCATATTTCCTGCGACAGGTTCCAGAATCACAGCTGCCGTTTGTTCACCCCTTTCCTTGAAGAACGCCCGCACCGCATCGAGGTCATTGTACGGCAAAACAGCCGTGTCCCTTGCTGCTCCCTTCGTGACGCCGGGGCTGTCGGGGAGGCCTAAAGTTGCCACCCCTGAGCCGGCTGCGACGAGCAGGGCGTCACCGTGGCCGTGGTAGTTTCCGTCGAACTTGAGGATACCCTCGCGGCCCGTGTACCCCCGGGCCGCCCGGAGGGCGCTCATCGTGGCCTCGGTGCCGGAGTTGGTCATCCGGACCATCTGCATAGAAGGAACGACCTCGCACACCAGCTCGGCGAGCTTGACCTCGAGCTCGGTGGGCGCCCCGAACGTGGTTCCGTTCCGAACCGTCTTCTCTAGGGCTTCAACTACACCCGGGTGGGCATGGCCGAGGACGAGAGGTCCGTAGCTCATAACGTAGTCCACGTAGGAGTTGCCGTCAACGTCAAAGATGCGCGAGCCCTCACCACGCTGCATGTACACAGGATCGCCACCCACCGAGCGGAACGCCCTGACGGGGCTGTTTACCCCGCCGGGGAGACGGCGTGTCGCCCGCGCCGTGAGGCGGGCGGAACGGTCCATCGCCAGCGCAACTCTGGCGTTTATGCTTTCGCGCCTATTGTGCAATAGCTCTCAGCCTTTTCGAAAGTTTCGTTCCCGTTTTATACCTCAATAGACCCCTGGAATTGGTGATAACAGTTACGCTTTACTCTACACCCTTTATTGGCAATTTTTGAAAAAGAGCACTGACTCGTCGGGTCGCTTTCAAGGGTTATTGAAGAGTTTCGAAGGTGTTATACAAAAAATCGTCTTCGTACATAAAATATCTGGGACGCTGGATCAAATAGCATCTGGGACGCTGGATCAAATAGCACTTTCTACGAGGATTCCTCTTCTCGCTGCTTCTTACCCCACCGGGCCTTGGCCGCTTTGTTGGCTGATTCCGATCTCCCTCTAGAGGTCATCTTCGGCTCGGGCCTTACCTTTTAGGCCATTATGTCGCCCGCGTATTCGGGCTACTTTGCGTAGTTCTTCGTCTGCTGGGTTTTTCTCTCCAGCTACAAAGCAAACTCCATGATTAAGGGGTGAGTTTGGGAGTTCCTTGTGCAGCAAAAGCGATATTGGGTAGATTAATGAGGTCTTTGCAACATGTTGACTAACAACATCTGTGTACTGGTACAGGCCACTCACGAACCAGGTATCGAATCTACCTTTTGTCCCAAGCTGTCCAACCTAAGGAATTTTAAGCCTTTTCTTAGGGCCTACTTAGACTCGGGTGCCACACTTATTAGTAGTGGCTTGTTGTCTTCCTACAGCCACTCTGACCGGATCGCCTGCCCACTAGCTAAGGTCTGGTCGGGCTCCTTTCGGTGTCAGGGTTTTCCCTAGGGAAAATCCCGACATTTATTGTACGGGACGGATCTCCGTACAATAAATGCCCTCTTGAGTCGACCTTGCACAAAAAGTCCTTAGTGATTTGTTTCTAAAACATCGGGGTACCCTGGTGGCCGTACTAGACGTGATGCAAAGCGGAATGGGAAAGAAACATGACCACCGGGTCCACAAATCATCCCTTCCATAGGAGGCTGGGTATGCATTATGGTCTCCCCACCTCAATCCTTACGCCTTGTCATATATTTTGTTTGTACGCTTTGGCTAGATTGCCCCGACTTACTCAGGCGCGGGCATCTCGATGGTCGCTCACACAAAAGTCGTCGAGTATTGCCACGCTGCTGGATTCTTCATCCTGCTTTCGGCTTGGGCTTGGGACCGGTTGAACGAACACCATCCGCACGCCCAAATCGCTCATCCGACATAGGCTGCCGCATGGAATCCAAAACCATGTCTATTCCCTTCTTGCCAGCTAGTTTGGCTGCAGGCACGAATTCGCTATCCCCCGCTATCAGGATAATCTGGTCCAAACAACCTTTGTGGGCTAGTTCAATGATGTCTAGTCCGAATTTCATGTCCACATGTTTCTGCCGCACGTTATCAGTAAAGTAGACGTCGAGAGGTAATAACGTTCTTAGAAATTTCTTAGGGTATTGATAGTAATTTCTTAGGGAGTGGAGATAAAACCGGGCGTTATGGAAATCCTAGCTAAACTATTGCTCTCAGGCCTATTTGTACCCGTGCTCATGGTGACATGCATGATGATCTCGGAGAGGAAGTCGTTTGTCCTTAGCTCTCTGGTTGCCAT
>JAFAPF010000034.1 GCA_019247245.1 Rubrobacter sp.
GGTCGTGCCCGTCATGATGAACGCCGATAAGAATGGGCCCAAAAAGATAGAAAGGGGAAGCGTCCATGTCAGAGGAGTACTACTGAACGGCAGGAGGCCAACTCCATCTTCGGAGAGCACATACGGCAGCTCAACGAGCCATGTGCCGGCGTAGGCGATGATGAAGTAGAAGACCAGCGGATGTCGGGCGAGCAGGTTCTCGCGAGCAGCGTCCGGCTGTTCAGCGGCGTTGGCGGTGGTCATGTCGATACGTCCTTTCCCGGTGCAAATGCTTTTACATGAATTATAGACAAATACTAAAGTGCTGCGAAATCTCGAAAGCACTCCGCTACAGAGCTTGCGCCTTGAGCTAGAGCAGTAGATTGCCTTTATTAACTCTATTGCCGCAAGAGACCGTCTGAAAAGTAGTTAGAGACTGCCCGAACTTACATTGTTTGTTGGCACTAAGAGCGAAATGGAGGTCCTCTGTCCCATTTTGGAGGTCTCTAAGGCTTTAATTTCGGAACCAGTCGAGACTTTTCAGACAGCCTCTCTAGAAGTGAGATTCTCGGAAACTCATCCCTACTATGTTGCGGCTGTAGCCGAATCGGGTTCTTCTCCTTGTTGGTAGTGCCGATAGCCCAAGCAGCCTCGGGTCACGACTAAGATCACCATCGCCAACGCCCCCGCGGCAATCGCAAGGTTCAAGTAGCTGCCGAGCACGCTGGGAGCGGGAAAGAGCTGAATCAAGGCCGCACTATAAAAGGTGTTCCAGGACGCATGTACCAAGATGGCCATGAGCACGCTTCCCTTTGTGTTGTTGAACACCCACTGTATGATGAGACGGAGGGCTATAAGAGCGAGGGCAAACACAACGAAGTCCAGGACGGTACCCCTAGGCGGTATATCCGCAAGCTCCTCAGATGGGATCAAGAACCCGGGCAGGTGCCAGAAAGCCCAGAGGCTCCCCAAGATGAGGCCTCCTGCCAAAGGACCGTGTAGCTGCTGCAAGCGGAGCTGCGCGAAACCGCTCCAGCCCGGTTCCTCGAACAGTGGTCCTCCGATGAAGACCATAAAGACGAAGGCACTGATATAGGGCACAACCGACAGAGGAGCGAGCGTTTGGAACGATGCCAGGGCCCCCGTCCGGACGAGTGTGCCAAGCACCATAACCACCGGGAGGCCGAAGAGGGCGAACAGGTACCACCGGAGTCCCACCCGCCACAGCACGATCCGACGCAGCCAGAGGCGTACTCCTGGCCTCCCTTCGCTGAGCGCGGTCATGATGAACCCGGATAAGAGCGGTCCTAGCAGACCAGCGATGCCCAACAGGCCCACTATTTGAGGACCTGCATTTAGGACTCCATAGTAGGTGAGCACACCTGGCAGAAACAAAAGCCAGGAGAAGGCGAAGGCGATGAGGAAGTAGAAGACTAGCGAATGCCGGGCGAGCAGGCTCTTGTGAGGAGCCTCCGGCGGTGAGGCGCCGTTATCGACGATCGTCATGCTGATACTCCCTTCCCCTATGCATAGAGCAGGTTTTGCTGAAATCATAGGCATGTACTGAAGAGCTGCGCAACCTCGAAAGTACTCCGCTAAAGAGCTTGCGCATAGAGGTTCCTAAGTTTACAACCCTAGAAACCGCATCAGTCTTGCAAAGGATCGCAGAAACCCGATAAGTAGGTTGCGGAGAACCAGGAACGTTTATGAAAACTGTATCGACCGGTCTCCTTGAAACCTTTCCTATGCGGTTACTACTCTGCTATCGTCGTGTTCCTTTCCATCCAAAGCGTATAGCCCATCCAGGCTATAGCTCCATATAGGATGATGCTGGCATAAAGAAAGACGCCGTCAGGTACGTTCATCGGGAAGGCGTGAATCGGCCCAGTAACTACCGCCCCGGTAATGAGTAGCACACCAGCTATGAGCGGATAGGTCCCAGCTCGCAGGCTAGATACCCCAAACAAAGCCCAGCCTAAGTTAGCTAATAAAGAAATACCAGCGCTGCCCGGACCCACTACGAGGCCAAAAAGAGCCAGCAGAAAGCCTATTAGGCCGAGGATGCCCAGAGCTTCAGAGTGACGGACGTACAAAGCGACCAGGCCGACCACCAACAGCATCCTACCCACCACCCCTAGAAAGGACTGGATCTGCACGAGTGCACTGTCCGGCTCACCATTAGCTAGGTCAGGAGAGAAGAAGGACACATAGATAAAGACTATAAAGCTAGCTGCTATAAGCAACACGCTCCCCAGCATGGCTGCCATCCCTCCCCCCTTCAGAAGTTGTGAAGTCGACACGGTCGCCCCCTTCTCGCTTTTGGCGGTTTCCTCCATGAAGCCAAATGATGACATTCAGGAGCGTTCAGCGCACCCCCCAGAAGAGCTATCCCTACGAGTTTTGCTGGCAAAGTTACCTGTTATAGATCTCGTTTACTAGTTGGGGTGTTTTCGACACCTTCTTCAGAAGGCTTTTCTTGCTCGGGAAGTGAAAAAGGAGCAGGGGTAGTATAGCGCTTGCGCTAACCGTAGGCGGCATTCACCAGCCCTGGCAGCATCTCTCCCGCCCGGCCTCGCAACACGTACGAAGCATACCGGGTGAGGGGAGTTTCGTCCGGATTGACCTCGACAATCACGGCCCCACTGCGCAGTGCCTCGATGGGCAGCGACGCTGCAGGCTGTACAAGCCCGGAGGTGCCGGCGGATAAGAACAGATCGCAGCCACGGGCTGCCTCAAAAGCCTCGGCGAGTGCGTCTACGGGCAGTGCCTCTCCGAACCAGACCACGTCCGGACGCAGGAACGCACCGCAGTGCGGGCACAGGGGTGGAACACCCGTGTCGTCCTGGCGCGGCTCGACGATAACGCCCTCACGCGAACACTTCGAGCGCCCTATATTGCCGTGCAGCTCTATAACGTTCCGGCTGCCCGCGTGCCAATGCAGCCCGTCGACGTTCTGCGTTACAAGGGCGAAAGAAGGAACGCGACGCTCCAACTCCGCCAGGGCCTCGTGACCGCGGTTCGGTGCGGCCTTATCTATGTGCTTTCGGCGCCAAGCGTACCACTCCCATACAAGGTGAGGGTCGCGGGCGAACGCTTCCGGGGTTGCGAGCTGCTCGGGATCGAAGCGCGTCCAGAGACCGGTCTGTGCCTCGCGAAAGGTCGGCACACCGCTCTCGGCAGAGACGCCGGACCCAGTTAGACCGGCTACGCTTTGGGCATTCTGCAGTGCTGTGATGAGGCTCTCCGGTACACGGACGTCTCTGATACTCACCGCACTGAGGCTTCGATCAGGACCTCAAAGCCCGAAGCAACTCCTCTGGGCCATCCACGATGGTGACCGTCCGCTGCTCGCCTGATGTCATATCGTGCAAGGAGCAGACGCCAGCCGCTAGCTCCTCCTCCCCGAGAACCAACGCGAACCTGGCCCCAGCACGGTCGGCCTGCTTGAACTGGCCCTTGGCGCTGCGGTGCATGTAGTCAAGGTCGCAGGAGAACCCGTGGGCGCGCAAAGCAGCTACAAGAGTGAAGGCCGGCAGGCGAGACTCGGAACCTAAAGCGACGAAAAAGGCGTCTAAGCGGGGGCCCTTCTCTGGGGCGCTCGCGGCGAGGAGGATGCGTTCGATACCGGTCCCGAACCCTATACCCGGCAGGTCCGGTCCGCCCAGCTCCTCCACGAGGCCGTTGTAGCGTCCCCCGGCCCCTATCGTATCCTGAGCACCCAAAGCTGCGCTCTTCGCCTCGAACACGGTCAACGTATAATAGTCGAGCCCCCGCACGAGCCGTTCGTCCACCACGTACGGCACCCCGAGCACCTTTAGCCCCTCCTTGACCGCGCCGAAGTGCGCCCTAGACTCCTCGCTCAAGAAATCCCCGATCAGCGGAGCCTCTGTGAGAAGTGCCTGGGTGTTCTTGTCCTTGGAGTCGAAGGTACGCAAGGGATTGGTCTTGAGCCGGGCTTTCGAGTCAGGGTCAAGCTCGGAGACGTTCTTCTGAAGAAAGGCGCGCAGCTCCGGGATGTAGCGCCAGCGCGTTTCGACGTCGCCTAGGTTGTTCAAGTAGACTACCTCGTCCTTGACGCCCAAAGCCTGGTGAAACTCGTAAAGAAGAGCTATGATCTCCACGTCTACTAGAGGATCAGCGGATCCTAAAACCTCAGCTCCTACCTGCACGTGCTGGCGATACCGGCCTTTTTGCTGGCGCTCATGGCGAAACATTGGCCCCAGGTACCACATCTTCAGAGGCTGAGCGAGCTTGTACAGACCGTGCTCAACATAGGCGCGCACCACCCCGGCGGTTCCCTCCGGTCTCAAGGCCAACTCCCGTCCACCCTTGTCACGAAAGATGAACATCTCCTTGCGCACGATATCCGATGTCCCACCCACGCTCCGGACGTATAGAACCTCCTCCTCGAAGATAGGCAGCCGCACCTCCACGTAGTTGTACCGGTGGAAAAAGTCGCGCGCGACTCTCTCAGCCCATGCCCAAAGCTCCGGTTTTTCGTGCGGCTCTCGTCCCCCCGGATAAACGTCGTAGGTCCCCTTCGGTCCCCTGTATTTCACAGGACCCCCAAAGGCAGATAAGGGTTCGTCTCGAGCTCTTCCATCGCGTGAAGCACCGGCCCGTGTCCCGTATAGAGCTGGGTATAGCCGTTCCAGAGCTGCATGACCTTCCTTATGGAGGCTTCGATCTGTTCCCACGATCCTCCCGAGATGTCCGTTCGACCCACGCTCCCCGGGAGTACCAGGTCGCCGACGATCTGGTCGGATCCCATCACAAACGTTACCGATCCTGGCGAGTGCCCCGGCGTGTGCAATACGGTTATTGTCTCCCCACCGAGATCGAGTTCCCTACCGTCTTCCAGGGACTCGTAGCCAATAACACCCACGCCTTGAGCGTCCTCGTGGTGCATGTAGACCGGCGCCCTCGTTTCACGACGCACCTCCTCCAGTGCTCCCACATGGTCGCTATGGCCATGCGTAATCAGGATAGCTGTAACAGGTTTCTTCAAACGGCTGAGGATCTTTTGCGGTTCGGCCCCAGCGTCCACGATTAGGTCGCCCTCTGAAGCATGCACGATGTAGGAATTGACCTCAAAGCCGCCCATGCTGAGGCAAACCCTTTCGATCTTATACATTTAAAGACGCTTCTAACGTTCCCCAGCGCCGAGCGGTGTGCCGTCGCGTGAAACCCTGCGGACATCGTAGACGTCTGGGACGCCCCTGATCTTACGAATAATCTCCTCAACGTGTGACAAGCTAGCCGCCTTGAACGCGAAACGACTCAAAGCCGTCCGGTCTTCAATAGTGTCTACCCTCGCGGAGAGTATGTTCACGTCTGAGTCTGAGATGATGGCTGTTATATCTTTAAGGAGGTGCATCCGATCCAAAGCCTCAACGAGCAACTCCACCGTAAAGAGCTGTTCTGATCCTTGCGCCCACTCGACGCTGACGAAACGCTCCGGATCGCGCACCTGCAATGCTCCGGCATTCGTACAGACCCCGGAGTGCACCACGACCCCGCGGCCTAAAGAAACATATCCTACGATATCATCGCCGGGCATCGGGCTACAGCAACGAGCCAAGCGTGTAAGTATTCCGCTCGAACCGACCACCCGCACACCAGTCTCCGAGTCAATTCCTCCCTGGCGTTCAGGAAGTGGTAGGGGTACGAGCGCGGGGCTGCGCTCACCATGCGGCTGCCCTCCAAGTTGTTTGGGCTGCACCTTCTCGACGATTCGATGAGCCACGTTCTCAGCCGAAAGAGCACCGAGGCCTACAGCAGCAAACATATCGCTCGGTGTCGGGTAGTTAGTGGCGCTAGCCACCTCCTCCCAAATCTCGGGCGCTACTTTCTCCACACGCTGCTTTTTGAGGAGTGACGTGACCTTCTCACGACCCAAAGAAAGGTTATCTTCACGATCGACCTTATTAAAGAACTGCCGAATCTTGTTGCGTGCCCTACCACTCTGTACCACAGCCAGCCAGTCCCGACTCGGGGAGGCAGTCTTGCCGGTAATGATCTGGACCCGGTCCCCGGAGACGAGCTCGGAGTCCAACGGCACAATGCGGTCGTTGACCTTCGCGCCGATGCAGCGGTGTCCGATCTCCGTGTGGATGTGGTAGGCGAAGTCTATCGGAGTAGCCCCACTGGGTAGGCTCACCACGTCACCTTTCGGCGTGAAAACGTAGACCTCCTCAGCAACGAGCTCGCCCTTCAACGACTCCATGAACTCGGTCGCGTCGGGCGTTTCCTTTTGCCACTCCAGCATGCTTTTGAGCCACGCAAGGCGATCTACCTGGCTATCTTTGAGGCCGTGCTTATACAGCCAATGGGCAGCTATGCCATATTCGGCGGTCACATCCATCTCACGGGTGCGAATCTGAATTTCCAAAAGCTTCCCCTCATGGGACATCACCGTCGTGTGTAATGACTGATACATATTAAACTTCGGCATCGCGATGTAGTCCTTGAAACGGCCGGGGATAGGCTTCCAGGCCGAGTGGATAACCCCCAAAGCACCGTAGCAGTCTCGCACCCCATCGACCATGACCCTTAAGCCTGCGAGATCGTATATCTCGTTGAACTCTTTATTACGGCGTACCATCTTGTTGTAGATGGAGTAGAAGTGCTTGATCCGCCCCTTCACCTCCGCTTCTATCCCCGCCTCTTTAAGGTGCTGCCTGAGTTCAGCGGCCGCCCCATTGATGAAGGCCTGCCGATCGGCCCGTCTCGCCGCGACGAGACGCTTTATCTCTTCGTAACGCCTAGGGTGGAGAGTGGCAAAAGCCAGATCCTCTAGCTCCCACTTCATGGAGTAGATACCAAGTCGGTGAGCCAAAGGGGCATAGATCTCCAGCGTCTCTGTAGCCTTTTTAAGCTGGTTCTCACGCTTGAGGTAAGCCAGCGTCCTCATGTTGTGCAGCCTATCGGCGAGCTTGATGATGATTACTCGCACGTCCCGGCTCATCGCTACGATCATCTTCCGCAAGGATTCTGCCTGCGCCTCCTCGAAGTTCCCGCTGGGGAGCCGCTTAAGCTTGGTGACCCCGTCCACGATGTCCGCGACCTCTTTCCCAAACCTTGTCTCCAGCTCCTCCCTACTAAGGTCAGTGTCCTCAAGGACGTCGTGCAGTATGGCAGCGGCGATCGTCGTAGCGTCGAGGTGCAGATTGGCGAGGATGTTCGCGGTGCAAAGCGGGTGGTACACGAACGGTTCGCCGCTCTTACGAACTTGGCCTCTATGCGCAGCGTGGGCCGTTCCGTAGGCCCGGGCGATCAGCTCTTCATCGGCCTCCGGGTTGTATGCGGTAACCTTACGTAAGAGGGAGGTTATAGTTACCTCCGGGGCGATTACAGCCTTGGGGTATGATTCTTCGTGGATCATATAAGTAGATTATATAGCTTACCGACGCGTAGGTTTTAGTAGGCAAGAAGCTCTAAGAAACCCAATACAGCAGGCTGGCCTATAACACGCAGAATCTCTGCTATTGGTTAATATTTGACTTACTACCTTTGCACAGCCAACAACGAAGATGCTAAATGCCAGCGGTCCTTAGTACCGACACCTTCTTGACTCACTAACGCTTCCACCATCTGCCCAGTAACACCCTCTATTCTCAGGTGCCATTTCTGCGCCAACAAGTGAGGACAGCACTGCTTGTGCTTAGAATTGCAGCAGCCAGCAATGGCACCCCTCCTCGCGGAGTCGCACAGCGCGGCTAGGCTCCAATAGTTCTTGTCCCTAAGCCGGCCTTTCACGTCTTCTCCGCGCAGCAGTAGTCCTAGGATACAGGTGCGTAGTAAGTCGTGAGTGCTTTGGTGGATAGCAGAAGAGTTGCGAAAGTAGTGCCCTAATAATCGTCTAGAGGAAGCATTGCTTTTGGTCGTTCGTCGCAGCCGAGAAAGCGCTGTACTCGATCGAAGCCTTCGGTAGAGCTGAATGGATTCGGCCCACAAGCGGCACACACCAACCCCACGAAACCGGTAACCAAGGAGATCTTCGGTCGAAGTTGATTTGGTTGAGTACATACTTCCGGAGCTCTTTCTTTCCTGACAAGAAATTGATCACCTGGTAGGTGAAGGTTGCGTGCCGAGTTTGAACATGAGGTTAGGTTGTTAGCATTTCGGCTTGTTCTTACCATCTGTTCGACTCACAAAGAGACTAGCTTCTAAAGCCGCCTCGACCGGTAGATGACCACGAGCAGCAACGATGCCATCATGAGCGCCAGGGTAAAGCCGACGAAGGCAACGACAGGGACACCAAGGTAAGGTACTTGCGGACCGCTGGTCGCGAAGGCACCCAGAAACGAGGAGCCTATAAGGAGCGCGCCGGTGACGACGGCGAAGACGAGTCTGTTGGCTAACACGTCAACCTGACCACTCAATTTATCCAAGCCACTATGATTCAATTTCACCTCAAGTTCCCCGTCTTCTAGCTCAGTGAGGAGCTGACTAAGCTGCTCAGGGTAGTCCTCCAGATAGCGGGCGTACTCCAGGGTACGTTCTTGAGCCCTCTGGAGGATGAACGCGGGCTCGTAACGCTCACGGAGTAAGCGATCCGCATAGGGACGAGCTATCTCATAAACGTTGATGGTCGGATCTATGGAGCGGGAAATGCCTTCGGCGGTCACGAGGGCTTTAGTGAGCAGTGGGAAGACCGGCGGCATCGAAATTCGATAACGTCTTACTAGCGAGATCAGTTGAGAGAGCACTTGACCGAGCGTAACCTCTCCCACCGATAGCGCCGAATACCTATGCAGAAAATCCTTAAGGTCCTCCTCTAAGTCTGCCCTCACCTCAGATGCGTACCGAACACCTAAACCTTCTAACCCCCTCACCGCTACCGCAGCATCCTGCCATATAACAGCTATGAACAGCCTGCTCAGGGCCTCTATATCACCGCGGCTCATGAAGCCAACCATACCGAAGTCGAGTAGGGCGAGATCTCCCTGTGGGGTGAGGATGAGGTTGGCAGGGTGTGGATCACCATGGAAAAAGCCGTCCTCAAAGGCCATCTTGAAGATCGTCTGTGCTCCCATCGTCGCTATCTTACGACGCTCAGCCGGGCTCAGGAGCAGAGGCTGAACGTTATAGAAGCGGGTTCCTTCGATGAACTCCATAGTAAGCACCTTCTTCGTAGAGATCTCAGTATAGACTTTAGGTATCTTTACGGAAGTCCCCGCGAAGTTGGCGGTAAAGCGGCGCGCGTTTTGAGCCTCAGCCTGGTAATCAAGCTCGCGTCTGATCACACCCTCGAACTCCGCCACAAGCTCCGACACGTTGATAAAGATTCTATTCCCAAACCTAGCATCTAATAAGGCCGCCAGATCGCGCATCAGTGCAAGATCCGCCGCAACCCTCCTCGGGGCTTCCGGACGCTGCACCTTGATCGCGACGACCTCCCCGCCGTGAAGCCGTGCCTTGTACACTTGTCCGATGCTCGCCGACCCGAGTAGTACAGGGTCGAACTCAGCAAAAAGTTGCTCAACCGAAACACCTAGCTCCCTTTCGATGACCGATTGGGCAGCTTCCAAAGGTATGGGCGCAGCAGTATCTTGGAGCTTCTGGAGCTCGGAGAGCACGCTTTCGGGGATGATGTCCGAGCGGGTAGAAAGGAGTTGGCCGAACTTAACGAAGGTGGGCCCTAGATCGTCGAGCGCCCGCCGCAGCCTAACACCGAAGTTGGGAGCAAGAAGCTCGTCGAACCCGCGCTTCTCCCGCCTGCCTCGCTGGACATCGAATACAAATCCGAACCCGTGACGCACCAATACACGCCCGATCTGAGAGAACCTCGCTAGGTTCTCCCGTCGTCCACCGGAGTAGGACTCGGCACCACCATCCATGAGCCCAGTCACCGACCTGGACCTTTCCTGGTCTGGTCTTCTGGGTGCCTCGATGGTACACCTATCGAGCTACACGCCGCCTGGATGAAGGCTCGGCGGAGTATCCGGCTCGTCCCTCGGGGGCTGTGGAGAGACATCCACACCACCAGTCAGTGATGTAGATGTCGCGGGGTTGGGCACTGTCTTTTCGGTTGGCAGTACAGGTCGATCCTCAAGGAGGCGGACGCGATGCTCAAGCTGCTCGATTCGGAAGAGAAGATCCTCGTAAGCCTCACGGTTTGGCACCCCTGCACTACGTAGGCTCTGTTGTACGGAGGTGTCGATAAGGGCTCTAGCGCCTGTCGAGCGCTCACGCGCTCGGCTCAGGACATCTTCCACAACCATCCGGCCTTCCTCGCGTTCAATGCGTCCCTGTTCGATGAGGCGGTTCACGATCTCTTCTATCTTCTCGCGTGTCGCAGCAGCGGCGCCTATCTGCAAAAGGACCAGGCGTTCAAGCGTCTCCAGCATTTTTCTCCTTATCTCGTCGGGGCACTTCTCGGCGCTGTAGGGGTAATGCTGCCCTCACGCCAGGCCTTGTATAAACATAAAGCAGGCGTAGCCACAAAAATGGAGCTGTATGTGCCAGCGGCAATACCAACGAGCAGAGCGAAAGCAAAGTCGCTCAAGGTCGACTCGCCGAAAATAAGGAGAGCAGTCACTGGGATCAAGGTAACCGTCGAGGTATAGATCGAGCGCATCACGACCTGCCGAATAGAGTTGTTGGCCATCTCATCAAAGCGGCGGCGGTTGTAGCCAGCTGCGGGGGCGTTCTCCCGAATCCGGTCGAAGATAATGATCGTATCGTAAAGCGAGTATCCCAGCACCGTCAGGACAGCTACCACCGTCACCAAGTTCACTTCACGCCCCACGAGAGCGTAGAAGCCTACAGTTATCAGGATATCGTGCACGAGTGCCACCATCGCAGCCATCGCAAAGGCAAACTCGAAGCGTAAGCTGATAAATACGACGATGATCAAAAGGGCCGCCGCAACGGCCTGTAAGGCTTGTCCCCGGATCTGTCCGCCGAACGTCGGGCTGATGCTCGTGACGCTGACCTCCGCTCCGAGTGCCTCCTCAAGGTCCTGCCGTACCTCGGTATTCTCTTCCTGTGTCAAAACCGGCGTGCGGACGTCGTAGCCACCCTCCCCAAGTTGCTGAACTATCGCCTCCTGCCCGAGGTTGTTCGGTAATACATCGCGAACTTCCTGTACGCTCGGGTTTCCCTCGACACCGCTGGCAGTGAACCTCGAGCCGCCCTGAAAGTCTATTCCGAAGTTCATACCCTCTATAACGATCGCCCCCAAGCCGAGCAGCAGAAACACACCAGAAAGAGCAAACCAGACTCTCCACCGGCCAACGAAGTCTACTTTCTCGAACGCCACTAGCGAACCTCCGCCGTTTGTTTCTTGGGTGGCCCGCCAGCGATGCTCTCCTTGGAAACACCCATCATCCTGGCAGAGAGGTGGAAGCCACGGTCAGAGATCACGCCCAAGAGCGCACGCGTTACCGATACGGCCGTAAACATCGAGAGAATGACCCCGATCGCGAGCAGTACCGCGAAGCCCCGTACGGATCCACTAGAGAGAGCAAAAAGGATAAAGGCTGTGATGAGAGTCGTTAAGTTGCCATCGAGAATGGCTTTGAAGCCCTTCTGGTAGCCGATACCTACAGCTGTGCGAGGGGTTTTGCCACGACGGACTTCCTCTTTTATGCGCTCAAAGATAACAACGTTGGCGTCGGCGGCAACGCCTATACTAAGAACGATCCCGGCTATCCCCGGCAACGTCACCGTTATCGGGATGGCGACGATGAGCCCCCACAGAAGAAAGGCATAGATGAGGAGTGCTAGGTCCGCTATCACCCCAAGCACCCTGTAAATAACGAGCAGAAACACCAGCACGAGCCCGAACCCCACGAGCGCCGCCAAAAGTCCGCTACGCAAAGAGTCTGATCCAAGCGTGGGGCCGATAGAGGTCACTGAGAGGATCTGCATGTTCACCGGCAAAGCGCCGGTCTTGAGCACGACCTCAAGATCCTTGGCTTCCTTCTGCGGGAGCCCTCCCGGCAGGCCCTGGTTTTCGATCACCACCTGCCCTCCATAGATGGGCTCCCGCACCGACGGCGCGCTGACCACGTCCTCATCGAGAACCACGGCGATTCTGCCTCTACTCGCGTCTCCGTTCACCAGGGCATCGTCTACTATCTGCTGAGTGAGGTCGCCGAACTGCTCGGCTCCCTCGCTGGTCAAAGTCATCTGGACCTGGCGTCTACCTGCTTGATCGCTGGTCTGGGTAGCCGATTCAAGCGCGCCACCCGTTATGGCAGGCTCTTGCGGAACCACGTATCCCTCAACGACAGTTCCTCCACCGCTCGGGGGTGGCGACTCCTCGAAGATTATCTTGGTCTTCCCCTCTTGGAAGGCCGGGTCCTTTTCTAGCTCGCTCTGCAGATCCTCTTTGGTTTGCTTTATCTCGCCCTCTGACACCGGCTGGCCGCCCGCGGAGCCCAGGACCTCGTAGAACCCGAGCTGAGCGGTACGCCCGATAACCTCCACAGCCCGGTCGGTGTCGGTGATGCCGGGAAGGTTGACCAGCACCTGATCCTGGCCCTGGAGCTGTATCTCAGGCTCTGTGACCCCTAGACTATCGACTCGTTGGCGGATCACCTGCGCGGCCTGATCCATCTCGTCGCGGGTGACCTCCGAGCTATCAGTGTGGTACCCCTGTAGAGAAACGCTCACGCCTCCCTTGAGATCCAGACCGAGTTGCGTCGCCTGCATAACTGGCTGGCGCACGAAGATGTAATAGACAGCCACCCCGATCAGGACGACCATAAGTCCAAGGATGATGAGGTTGTTGCGGCGGCTAGTCATTTCTTCGTTGTCGGATGATAGCATCCATTAAGCCATGTCTGAAGGCCACCCTACCTGCCGGGTCGCCATAGCATGCGATTCGGGCTTTCATGAACTCCTCATAGCACCCCTCGAAAATCGCCGCACGTGCTTGTCTACATAATTCACCCACAAAGTGTACGTTGTGTAGGGTTACGAGTCGATGGGCGAGCAGCTCGTTCTCCCGCACCAGATGCGAGAGGTACGCCCGGCTGTAGCTGTTGCATGCCTCGCAGGAGCATTCGGGGTCCAAGGGTCCAAAGTCGCGGCGATAGGAGGCGTTTTTGAGGTTTACACGACCACCGGCCGTGAGCGCCGCCCCGTGACGCGCCAATCGCGTTGGCAGAACACAGTCGAACATGTCCACGCCCAGAGCCACAACCTGTAAGATCCCGACCGGGTCCCCGATGCCCATGAAGTACCGGGGTTTTTCATCTGGCAACTTCGGCGCTACAGCCGCGAGTGTTTGGAGCATCTCCTCGCGAGGCTCGCCAACCGAAAGGCCACCGACTGCATAGCCAGAAAAGCCAAGCTCTAGCGTACGCCTTAGGCTCTCCTTACGCAGGTCGGGGTACAGCCCACCTTGTACGATCCCAAAGAGTGCCTGGTCCTGACGAGAATGCGCCTCCTTACACCGCTTGGCCCACCGGGCCGTACGCCGCAAGGAATTTGCGTGATACTCGCGGCTCGCGTTCGCGGGTGGACATTCGTCGAGCACCATTGCTACGTCTGCACCGAGATCTTGCTGTACACGAGTAGTGAGCTCCGGAGTAAAAAAGTGGGACGAACCGTCGTAGACCGAGGAGAACTCGACGCCCCTTTCGGAGATCTTGCGCCGGCGAGCGAGCGAGAATACCTGGTAGCCACCCGAGTCGGTAAGCATCGGTCCCTCCCAACCCGTGAACGCGTGGAGCCCGCCCACCTCACGTATGAGATCTGCACCGGGCCTAAGGTACAGATGATAGGTATTCCCGAGCACCACGCCTATCCCTGTCGAGTGTAGGTCCCCAGCAGTCAAGCCCTTGACGGTGCCTTTGGTTCCCACGGGCATGAAGGTTGGCGTTTCTACGTGTCCATGCGGTGTGCGCAAAATACCGGCCCGGGCCTCACCATCACGGGCTTCAATCTCTATCGTGACAGGCGCTTCTATCGAGGTGCTCCACCCACCAGGAGCATCGCATCTCCAAAGGAGAAAAACCGGTAGCGCTCCTTCACCGCAGCCTCGTACGCCTCCCGGATCAGCTCTTTGCCTGCGAATGCCATGACCATCGCGAGCAAGGTCGAACGCGGTAGGTGAAAGTTCGTCAGCAGTACATCAACTATACCCCAACGATAGCCCGGAAGGATAAAAAGCTCTGATGCTCCCTCTTGAGACCCCGTGGCCACCCAGCTCTCTAAAGCTCGCGTCACCGTGGTCCCGACAGCGACCACACGCTCCGCGCGGTCGATGATCTCCGCCGCTTCGTCTGGTATACAGTAGTGCTCCGCGCACATCCGGTGATCGACTAGCCTTTCGGTCCTCACCGGCGAGAACGTATCCCTCCCCACGTGGAGGGTGACGCGTGAGATCCTCGCCCCTGCTCGCTCGACCTCCACGAGCACCTCTCTTGAGAAGTGAAGCCCGGCGGTAGGAGCCGCGGCAGATCCCGGCTTCTGCGCGTACACTGTTTGATAGGCCTTCTCGGCCTCCGGGGTCGCTCGTATGTACGGCGGCAGCGGGGTGCGCCCATATCGTTTTAGCAGCCCCAACACGTCAGCACTGGAAATGCCCCATCGGCCCTCTCCTAAAGGTTGCAAGACGCGTAGCTTATCTTCACCAATCGATAACGTCATCCCGGCCCGAAGACGCTTGCTCGGCCGGGCCATAACTTCCCAGGCACCGTCCTCAGTACCGAGGTCCCGAAGAAACAACAGCTCCATCCCACCCTCGCCCGGGCGGCGGGCGAAGAGCCGGGCCGGCAAGACTTTGGTCTCGTTCAACACGAGGGCGTCGCCCGGCAGCAGAAAACGTGGCAGCTCCCGAAAGATGCAGTGCTCGAAGGTCCCCTTGCGTACGTCTATGACCATCAGGCGTGAGGAGTCGCGAGGAGTCGCAGGTTTTTGAGCGATAAGATCTTCGGGCAACCTATAATTTAATTCACTCGTCAGCACCAGGGGTCTATCCTAACGGCGGAAAAACAGGCTCAAGAGAATGGTGAGAACGATGGAGATCAAGATCATCAGTCCTACCGGGGCATAGATCGTTAGGTTGCCCTGTCGGAAGACGAAATCCCCTGGCAGCTGGGTCAGCCCGAACCTGCCGAGTAGAAGAAAGACAACGCCTAACACAAGCAGCATGAGCGCACCGCCGATGAGCAGTTTACCTATTACTTCTAAGCTCATATACGTTCATTCTATGCACTAGCTTGCAATTAGCCAACGTTATCATCGACTTATTTGTAGCACTTGAGGTTCGGACAGGCTTCGCGAACGGTGATCGCGGAGCGCGACTATGTTAACCTCCGATCCGTAACCTTTGTCCCTATGTTCCATCGAGCTCGGCAAGGAGCCGCTCAGCGCCGAGCGTCCATGCAGCCGGGACCGCAAGCTTCTAGTCTACCCTTATTCCTGGGAAAACCGAGGTCCAAAAGAACGCGGTAATACTAACAAGGTCGACATACTCAGACCCGACTCCGTAGTCTTACCGCCCCACCTTGCAATCTCCGACCACAAGCACACCCTGGCATGACAAGCCAATGCTTTCTATACTCAGGGAGCCGAAACGTACCCAAGCAGAGTCCTAGAGAGGCAGCCGATGGAGACCACAGACACCCGTCACAAGAGCCGCACCATCCTCGAAGGCCGCGACCGAGCCCCGGCCCGCGCGATGCTCAAAGCGATAGGTTTCAACGACGAGGATCTGAGCAAACCGATAATCGGAGTAGCACACTCGTGGATCGAAACCATGCCCTGCAACTTTAATCAGCGCCGGCTCGCTGAACGGGTCAAGGCTGGCATCCGTGCTGCTGGGGGTACGCCGATGGAGTTCAACACTATTGCTATCTCTGACGGGGTTACGATGGGCACCGAGGGGATGAAGGCATCGCTCGTGAGCCGCGAAGTGATAGCAGATTCTATAGAGCTTGTGGGCCGCGGTCACATGTTCGACGCTATCGTCTCTCTCGTGGGATGCGACAAGACTATACCAGGGGCAGCGATGGCCCTCGTCCGTCTGGGCGTCCCCGGCTTCGTGGTCTACGGAGGGTCCATCGCCCCGGGCCGGTTCAAGGACAGTAACGTGACGATCCAGGATGTCTTTGAGGCTGTGGGTACCAACGCGGCGGGGAGGATGACAGACGAGGACTTTAAGGACCTCGAGAACCACGCCTGCCCCGGCGCGGGCGCCTGCGGCGGCCAATTCACGGCAAACACGATGGCGATGGCGCTTGAGTTCCTCGGCCTCTCACCCATGGGTTCAGCGAGCCCCCCAGCTAACGACCCTCGCAAGGACGAGGTTTGTGTGGCGACAGGAGAGCTGATCATGGACCTCTTGCGCAGGGGTCTCAAACCCGCAGACATCTTGACGCGTGAGGCGTTCGAGAACGCTATCGCGGCGGTCGCTGCCAGCGGGGGCTCGACAAACGCGGTCTTACACCTACTGGCGATAGCTCGCGAAGCGCAGATACCACTTGGCATAGATGACTTCGACCGAATCAGCAGGCACACCCCCATCGTCGCTGACCTCAAGCCCGGTGGCCGCTACACCGCCGTGGACTTCGATGACGCGGGCGGCACTAAGCTCTTGGGCCGGCGTTTGGTCGAGGCCGGCCTCGTGGATGGAGGCCAGCTCACCCCCACAGGCAAGACTATCGCCGAGGAAGTCGAGGATGGCAACGAAGCAGAGGGCCAGGACGTGGTGGTCTCTGTTGGGAGTCCCCTAAGAGGGACGGGTGGGCTCGTGATACTCAAGGGTAACCTCGCCCCCGAGGGCTGCGTGGTAAAGGTTGCCGGGTATACCCGGCTATTCCACGAGGGCCCCGCGCGCGTCTTCGATTCTGAAGAGGAGGCGATGGAGGCGGTCACGAACGGGCGAGTCGAGGACGGCGATGTCGTCGTGATAAGGTACGAAGGCCCCAAGGGTGGCCCCGGCATGCGCGAGATGCTGGGCGTAACCGCGGCCTTGGTGGGTGAGGGCTTAGGCGAATCGGTAGCCCTCCTCACCGACGGTCGCTTCTCCGGCGCCACCCACGGCCTCATGGCCGGCCACGTCGCACCCGAGGCTGCCCACCGTGGTCCCATAGCGGCGCTACAGGAAGGAGACACGGTTATCTTCGATGTCGAGAACCGTAAGCTTGAGGTCGTCCTCTCGGATGAGGAGATAGAGGACCGCCTCGCGGACTGGCGAGACCCCGTCCCCCGCTACGACACGGGCGTCTTCGCCAAGTACGTCGCGCTGGTCTCCTCAGCCTCCGAAGGCGCGATAACACGGCCAGAGAAGTAGGGTTGTCTAGACACTACCTCCCGCTGAGCCGGTACCAGATCGGCATCAGAAACCATACAAAGACAAAAAAGACGGTGATAACCGCGGTTCCCATAGCTGCAGCTGTCGAACCAAACAAGATGTCGGTGATGACGAATATCGCCCCAACCATCCCTGGCACCAGCAGGATCACGCCCGCGATCGCGAGCTGGTTTGCTACCTGCAACCGGTGCTCCCGGGCCTGCTGCCGCCACAAGATTCTGTGATGAACCGAGGGCGCTATGAGCAGGGCCGCCGAAACCGCCGTGCATACGAGCGTCCCGAAAAAGACCGCCTGCTGAAACGGGTTCACGCGCTCGAACCCCTGTGAGAAAGGAACCGTAAGTAGAAAAGCAAACAGTACCTGGACCCCGGGCAGCATCACCCGCAGCTCCTGCAACAGCTCGATCAGCTCCCGCGCTCGGCGCTCATGCTCGTTCTCCCCCATCCTCTCCTTAGTGAGCTCTTCCGCATCCTTACTGCCCATCTATCCTCCACCGGATTTAACACCTTGTTAAGGTTCATTCTACATAAGCCAAGGCCTCTCCAGACATACCCGGTATCACGGTATCTGAGCACGCAAAGAGACATGGTCCGCTTTTGGGAAACCCTTCGCCCTATAGCTGATCGTCCGTAAATGTGTCCCATCTTCTCGGTTTCGGGCCGTAAGCGGAGCTGTTGGGCAGGTGTATCAACCAAACAAACCAGCACAAGATAAGGGAGCACAACGCCCATGGCTCCGGATCTGGGATTATCAGCATCTGGTTGACTCAGCAGGGCGGAACACAGTAGGGTGCGCAACGTGCTGATCATAAACCGAGGTAAACTCGACAAGACAACCTTTGGTATCGGCAAGGGCAAGGGCCACGGGAACATGCACCCGGACCTTGTGCAGCGATGAGAAGCGGGACCGTGTTGATCATCATCACCCTTCTAGGGGGCCTCGCTCTGACCGCTGTGCTCTATGTTCTGACCGGCCGCCTAGGAGAGCAGAGCATAGTTCCGGGGACCACCATCGAGAGCGCCGGCCCTACCACATCTAACACTACCACCCCGAGCACTGCCGCGAAGACGCCTGCTCCCAACGCATCCGACACCATCGCGATAAACGCTTCGAGCGGCGAGAGGGTCGAGGTAAAGGTCGAGATCGCCGACGATCCGGCCAAGCGGCAGAAGGGACTGATGGAGCGTACTGCGCTTGCCGAGAACGCCGGCATGCTCTTCGTCTTCAACCGGGAACAGCAGCTTTCGTTCTTCATGAAGAATACTCTGATCCCCCTCTCCATCGCCTACATCGACGGTGGAGGGCGCATCGTGGACATTCAGGACATGCAGCCGCTAGACGAAACCCCTCACCCTTCTGCCGCGCCCGCCAGGTACGCCCTGGAGGTTAACCAGGGCTTCTTCAGAGAGCACGACGTGGAGGTGGGAGATACCGTAGAGCTGCCCCGCCAGGCCACCTCGGCAGTGACACCCAGTGCTGCCGAGGTAATACAAGCCTTCGACGAGGCTGGCCTCGAAGTCGGAAATGTTTTTCCCGTCGAGCAGGAACCAGGCTGGGATCAGAAACCGGTGCCCAAGACCTACGAAGAAGCAGCGCGCTTCGAGATACCTTCCTTAGGAGAAGGCTACGGGGGTAGGGTCTACGTCTTTGGATCAGAGGAGAACCTCAACGCCGTATACGATTACTACGAGGGTCTCCCAAGCGACATCCGTCCGTACATCTATGTCAAGGATAAGGTGCTCGTGCAGATAACCAACCAATTACCGA
>JAFAPF010000035.1 GCA_019247245.1 Rubrobacter sp.
TATCAGGCGGTATTGTTGCAGCGGTATGAGCGCGAAACCCACCACGCTCCACGTCACCAGCACTATCCCCGTCCCCAGCACCGCTAAGGGTGAGCTGATCTCAATCGCTGGGAGCAATGAGAAGGAGAATAAGGAGACCGTGAGTACTGCCAGGATCGGCACCATACTTCTCCCGTAGCCGAAGCGGTCTGCTATGTAGCCACCTAGGGCCGTGCCCGCGACACTGGCAAGGCCGAACAAGAGTAGCATCCAGCCGATCCCCACCCCGCCCAAGCCTGTGAGGTTCTCCAGCAAGGGGCGCACGTAGGTGAGCACCACGAAGCTGGCGGCGACTCCCAACGCCGTGATGCTCACGGCGACGAGCACGGCGGAGCATTTGGCGGCGGCCAAGCTGTTCGCGAAGCGTGTGCCGGACGATGTGTTCTCTACGTCCGGGAGTAGCGTCCCCACGGCGAGTGCCGCCGCTACCGACAGGGCCGCCACAAGGAGGAAGCTTGCTCGCCAGCCGTAGTTGTCACCGACCACGGTGCCCAGGGGTATGCCGACCACCCACGCTACACTCAAACCGCCCAGGACGAATGAGAGCGCTCGGCCCCTGTGTTCGGGCGGGGCGAGTTCGGTGGCCACGGCGCCGGCCACCGGCGTGAGTACTGCGGCGCCCAGAGCCGCCAGGATCCTCGTTCCCAGGAGTAGCGAGAACGTCGGGACCACGGCCGCCACGGTATTGGCAACGGCGAATAGGCTCAGAACCGCGCTCAGAAGTCGCCTTCTGGCTACTCTGGCAGTCGCTGCTACCAGCAGCGGGGAGCCCACCGCGTAGGCCGCGGCGAAGGCAGTGACCAGGTACCCTGCGGTGCTCAGCGATACCGAAAGGTCCGCCGAGACGCTATCCAGAATACCGGTAACTACGAAGGTGCCAGTTCCGATAGCGAAGGTGCCCAAAGCCAGGACGAGGATGCGTAGGTTCACTTCTCTATGTTACTCGCTGCGTTGTATAGTATGAGCACGGTGAAATTCAGGTCTTTGAAGTTCTGGGTTTCGGCAATCTCCTCGTTGGTCTGTTTTAACCCGAAATCGGTATGCCACACAGCTCTTCGTGGCCTACATCCGCTAGCGGGCGTCACGGTCGTAGGCCTGATCTTCGGGGCGTGGCTCGCGCTTGCCGTCGAAGTAGCGTCCCGAAACGCACTCCAGCTCGGAGAGATTGCCATGCTCATCGTGTAGCTGGACGTCTCGAAGACCCGCGAGAAGGTAACATGATCGACGCGAGCTTGCTCTGGCTGTACGCGCGCATCCCCTTGTAGCCGCACTCTAGCATACATCGTCGAAGCCGATTGGAGACTGCCCCACCGAGGCGATGTTGACAATCCGCGAAGACGTGCAGGCGCGGCTGGAGCAGGCTGGTAAGCAGGAACGGCGTCAGATAGTTGATCGCGAAGCGCAGCTCATAGCCATCCTTGCTCTCCTGGCGCTTGGTGGTGCCGGGCGGTCCGGCGCCAGTGCCGGCGTTATTGATCAGCCCGTACATCCGTTCGTTGTCGGAGCGGATCTTGTGCGTTCCTCTCTCCCCATGCTCGGGAGAGCGGCCATGCAAGAGCAGCATCCATTGCAACATCAGGCTCGACTACCGACCGGGGTGATTTTTCTGGTACCGGAACTACCACCTGGAGGGTTGAGATCGAGAGTAAGATCTATGGGTCATGCTCGGCAGCCTAGACAGGATGCAGAAATGCAGGACGACGTGAGCAGTGTCGGGAGGTGACCGCACTACTCGTCGGGCAAGAAGAGGCAACAACGATGGTATAACAACGACTGGATGGTACGAAACACAGGAACGGTACTGCGGGCGCACCTACGCCAAAGGAGGACCTTGTGAGCGCGAAGCTCGGAGACATAGCGGCAGCGGTAGGTAGAGGGCTGTTCGCGGGCGTGGCGGGGACCGCCGCGATGACGGTGTCGAGTAACCTGGAGGCGAAGCTGCGCGGCCGGGCTGCAAGCACGACCCCGGCGCAGGCGGCCGAGAAGGTGCTCGGTGTGCGGCCGGTCGACGAAGGGTCGGAGACCCGTTTCTCGAACATGGTCCACTGGGGGTACGGGACCGCGTGGGGAGGCGTCCGGGGGCTCCTCTCGGCGGCTGGAATCTCCAGGCCTACCGCAACCGCGGCGCACTTCGGGGTAGTGTGGGGCAGCGAACAGGTGATGCTGCCCGCACTAGGCGTCACACCACCCTTTTGGGAGTGGGGTAAGGAGGAAGTCGCCATCGACACCTTCCATCACCTCGTGTACGTCGTAGCTACGGGGATTGCGTACTCCCTGCTCGACCATACCCAGGCTCACTGCTAGTCCATAGATGTCGCAGCGGACCGCCTCTTCTGCCACCCTGGCTATAGCTATATTACATCGGGATACAACGGCGAGGTCTATTAAGCGCTCGAGCACGCTTAGCCAATAGGCGGGTCGGAATCCTATCTCACTAGGCCTTTGGCCTCTGCTTTTGCCGATGAGTCCGCCTAGTAGCCTAGGCACGGGGGCAAAAACGCCTATGCCCTACCTAGCTGCTGCAGAAGAAAAATGACCACTATGAGTATGGCCAGAACCCCGATTATCAACTCAAGGACGCTAAGTCCTCCAAAGCCTCTCCAGGAACGTCGATTCCTCCTAGCCACTATTCGCCTCCGCATGGGTCTTTTGTCCTTTTTACCTACAAACTAGGCGTTCCGAAAAGCGCGCCTGGAAGGATTCGAACCTCCGACCAGGGTTTAGTAATCCAATTCGCCTAGGGACACAGGGTAGCACTGGAGAATAGGGAGGAACAAAACTGGCTTTTACAGGCGTTAGGTGCAATGAGAGAGATAGGGAAAGACAACGACAGATATGTGGGCTTGGTAGCGTTGTGGTGTTGCAGGAGGGCTGCGATGTTAGCAAGCTAGGTTTTGGGCATCCGCAGCCCGAGACCGATATACAGAACACCGCGGTTGGGATCATGGGGCTGTGTATTTCCAAATGTGTCTGCTGAGGTGCTTAACCGCGTGCTTGATGCCAGGCAGCTCGACACGGTAACGTTCGACGCTGCCTCAGCGTTGTTGGATGGACCAGAAGTATGGACCTAGTGCTGGATGATAACAGCAGGGTAGGTGCGCAAGGCTTGAGCGCGAGTGTGCTTTATCTGGGGGCGTTCCAAGGTTTGGCTCGAAGCAGAAAAACAGGCAGGCCTATTCGCTGAATGGGGATTCTCCGAAGGAAGAAAGGAATACGGGCTTTGTAAGGAGAAAAGACCTCCACTACGGCGTAGTGGTAACAGCACACCAAGAATGAGGACCCACACACTTGCCGAAGAAGCCGCCTTCTCCCCAGGAAATCGTCTCTTGAGGGCCGGGTGGCGTCCCCGCCCCCTCTGCCTGATCGAGGTGCGAGGCAACCAGGTCGGCGTAGGCCTGTGCTCCTTGGAGGGATAAGTGTGTACTGTCTCCTGAAAAGTACTCGGGGTGGTTAGCGCTCGCGGCATGCCAATCGACGAGTACAGTGTTCGGGTACCGCTGGGCCCCCTCGGTTAGTACGGTGTTGTTTGACGCAGCAACCGGATTCTCTACACCAGGAGGAACCGTTAGAGTCACTATCAAGACCTTGGGGACCCCAGCAAGCACTCCCATCATCTCGTCAAATTGCTCGGAGGTGAAGGGACCATTGTTGCCGATGTCGATAACCACGGCGTCTCCTAGGTAGCCAGCAGTTCGCCATTGCTGCAGGATGTCGATAGCGGCTGAGGGTTGACGGCTACCCTGTGCATTGAGCAAACCGAGGTTAGGTATCTTCTCCTGAAGCGCTTCGACGGCGCCCAGCATCACCGAGTCACCAATGGCGCTCACCCATCCCACGTGGGGTGCGGTCGTAACGGGAGCCGTCTTTTCGGGGACGGCAGCTGTCACGGTAGTGCTCTCGGGTTGAGCGCTTGTGGTCGTGTTAGCGGCAGTAATCTCCTCGGTAGTGGTCTCTTTTGAGGCCTGCTCGTTGTTTCTCAAAAGCGAAGTATTTGAGTAGAGGAATGCTCCGATACCGCCCAACGCCAGCACTGCTAGTAGTATAAAGACAAAAAGTCCAGCCCGGCGGTGACGTCGAATCCACAACATAGATAAAGTTTACTAATTAGGCTTGCACTAAGCTTTCGCCTAACAAATAGGAAGGCCTGAACGACCTACAGTACTGTAAGTCTACTGTAGGTCGTTCAGGTCGAAGAGGTGTGTTGACGCTTCTTGCACCCGCCCTTTGCGTTCTAGAGCATCGCGGCGCTGTTTCGACCCCACTTCCCCTAGGCAAAGGTTATTCCCGCCACAAAAACCACGTATAGTTCTGAACTATGCCAGAAAGAATGCCAAAACTACGATTTACTGAGGAATTGTTGCAGAGAGCAGCAGCAGCGCAGTTTCCTTTACAAGGGATACCCACTTTAGCTAGAAAAAGTGGTGAAGTTGAGATTGGTTATGGGGGGGAGAACGCCGTTCTGTCATATCCTGGTAAGCCAGATAGAATAGTAGCGATCTCTTATGATCATTTAACACCAGAAGATGTGAAACGCTGGTATTACTTACAAAGCTTTTATTCGACAGTATTTCCTAATAACTTTCCTCACCTTCACGCAGCATTCAGTGGATATTCATTGAGTGACAAAGCGCGTATACCAGGAACTATACGAGCCTTTATTCCTGGAGCAGGACCGGAAGTGCAAGTGAAATTCCCGTTCAGTGATGTAATCAAGACATGTAAAGAGTTAGATATACCTCTGTGTTACGATCCTCATCCTACTAATTTTTTGCGTGTGCCAGAGGCAGGAGAATACTATGTTGATAGGGTGTACTATCAAGGAGAACCATGGAACGTTACTGCCATAGAAAAGTACCTCAATACCAATGAGTTTGGGCTTAGTGAAAAAAAGAAAATATTCGCAAACCTTGAGAGATTAAAGTCATTTGGAATAGATGCAAGAAAAGACCTTATGTCCGTTCGAACTATAGTCAGTACTGCGCAGGAAGTTACTTCTGGAGTAATGATTGTACAGGCATGAAAATTAAAGACGTAGCAGGCTTGAGAGTATAATGTTTGGGTTCTTGGCCTGAAACGGTTTATACAAATTTTGCATGCAAACTGGGCGTTCCGAAAAGCGCGCCTGGAAGGATTCGAACCTCCGACACAGGGTTTAGGAAACCCTTGCTCTATCCCCTGAGCTACAGGCGCAAGACAAGTCTAGTTTAGCGCACGGCCCCACTATGTACCAAGCAGCGCACGGCCCCACTATGTACCAAGCAGCGCACGGCCCCACTATGTACCAAGCAGCGCACGGCCCCACTATGTACCAAGCA
>JAFAPF010000454.1 GCA_019247245.1 Rubrobacter sp.
AATACGACATAAAGAAGAGCCGGAGGTAGAAACCCCCGGCTCCTACAACACAGTTTTTCTTCTTTACTTGCGAACTACGAGGGTATGGGCCGCCCTGTCTCCTAACCTTTGCCTCTTGGCCGAAGTCATCACCGCAATGAAGCCCACCAAGTAGGCGAAAAGCCCATCTATGATGCGCATCAGGGTTCTTATGGTTGCTGCACCAAGCCCAGGCACCCCGTCATTGTCTTCCCGGACAACTTTTATCCCTAAGAGCATCTTCCCGAGGGTCTGTCCTAGGTATCCTTCCATGAGTATGTAATAAAGCAGGAAGATCACGACGTAGAGTAGGGTGGCCATGCCACTCATCGAAGCGCTCGGGGTGCCACCGTTGGTGGCAGAGGTTGTTCCAAAAAGCGAGGATATCAACCAGAAGGGAATACCCAACACTACACCATCCACCAGGATAGCCAGAACTCTTCTGCCTGTGACATGCACATCCTCCTGGATGCCAGCAACTGGCGGAGCAACATAACTCTCAGCAGCCATTACTTACTTCTCCTTTTCCTTCAGGGGCTAGACCTGACACCCCACCGTATATTACGCGCTGAAGTATGAAGTAAGCTGAACGTATCACGCATGACCCAAATGGACTATTTTTCACAAAGTTTTCAAGGTGCCTACCTTCCACAGTGGCGCAACGTAGCCGAGTCTGTAACCTATAGCAGGAGCGGGCTTTAGCATATGCCAGTGCAAAGGCCCACGCCTGCTTTCTAATCGTTACGTTCTCACTACTTCGATTTTACCCTCAGCGGCGTTGAGTGAAGCCCGCCAGGCGAACGCCGGTGCTGCTCGCGTCAGTCGATCTGCTGGAGGAAGTTGTCGATGGTATTGGCGACCTGTTTTCCGAACTCTTGGAACAACATCGTGTAGTGGTTAGCTCCCGGAAGGAGACACTCCAAGCGTAGATCCAGAGCCTCCGCCGTGGTGTTGCGAGTCTCCTCTGGAATGAGGGGTTTGCTACCGGGGAAGAAGCCCTCCGCCGCCCGGATGAGCGCTACTGGCCACCCGACATCATTGAGGACGGCAGAGGTCGGGCCATCGAAGAAGACCGAGTTCGCATCTTCCTCGGCCGCGCCGCGAGACGCTTTGGGGGTAAAGCCGCCATCTGTCCGCTCGAGGTCGTAGAGGTAGTAATCGGCGAGGTCGTATGGCAGATCTTCGAGTGTGAGGTTTTGGCCGGGGAACCAGAAGTCGAGATAGGCTTCTGGGGTCTCGAAGATCATATCGAGACGGCTGTATGCCCTCTCAAGGCCCTCCCGAACCTCCTCATCGGGCTCGGAAGGCTCCTCGGGCCTAGAGCCTGTTATGAACTTTCTGGGTCGGGGCGGTAGCATGGGTGTATGGATATACGCAAAACCTACCCCAGTGATGTGAGTGCCGACGAGTGGGCGTTCGTCGCGCCTTATCTGACGCTGATGAAGGAGGACGCCCCGCAGCGTGAGCACTCGTTGCGGGAGGTGTTCAATGGCCTGAGGTGGGTCGTGCGCTCCGGGGCCCAATGGCGGCTAATGCCTCACGACCTACCGCCGTGGCACACCGTCTACCAACAGACCCAGCGCTGGCTTAGGGCCGGTGTGTTCGAGGCGATTGTGCATGATCTGCGGATGCTGCTGCGGGAGATCGAGGGCAGGAGCCCAAGCCCCCGCGCTGCTGTCATCGACAGCCGGACACTGCAGTCGAGCTCGGAGAGCGGAGGCAGGGCCGGCTACGATGGGGCCAAGCGCAAGAAGGGCTCGAAGGTGCACATGGCGGTGGACACGCTAGGGCAACTCTTAGCGCTGGTGGTGACGCCCGCCGACGAGGGAGACCGGGCGCAGGTCGGGGAGCTAGCCAAGGAGGTGCAGGAGACAACGGGGGAGAGTGTTGAGGTAGCATTCGTAGACCAAGGCTACAGTGGGGAGCGGCCTGCGGAGGAGGCTAAGGCGAACAGCATCCGGCTGGAGGTAGTCAAGCTGCCAAAGGCCAAACGAGGGTTTGTGCTCTTGCCTCGTCGATGGGTTGTGGAGCGCTCCTTTGCGTGGCTGAGCCGCTTTCGGCGCCTTGCCCGCGACTACGAGCGGCTGCCCGAGACGCTCAAGAATCTTCATCTATTAGCCTTCTCGATCCTCATGCTCAAACGCTTCGTCGCCCTTATGGCCCAATGTGCATAACAGGCTCTAGCCCGACGAGGCTCTTGTCCCCTACGAAGAGTTGGTAGGAGACGGTAAGGCTTGCTACTACACCCCCGGTAATTTTCTCTCCTCTTGACTTTGCTCTTTTCAGGGACAGCGCTTCTCCTCGTCGAAACTTGACACAACTGCAACCGACTCGTCCTCGGTGTACGGTGAGAGGTCCGTGGGGAAGGTTTCTCCAAGGACACGATGACCGGACCACAGACTATGGAAATTATGTTGTTGATGTCTCAAGAACAACAAAGAGATTTGCTAAAGAAGCTAGCGCATAATAGATGAGTCGATAACCGAGAAGATCGGGTTATTAACCCGGCTCTCTTTTTACACCCTCTTTATTTAGATCTAGAGGCCACGGGGCAGCAGCTCTTTATAGATATATAGGCTGTGCTTTCTATAGGCTGTGCTTTCTGGATGCAGGGGTTTTTCAAAAAATGGTCCATTTGGGTCATGCTGAGATACCGGCGAATCTTGTAGTGTTTCTAGACTGTTGTTGTACGAAGAGAAGGAGGCGACCGTATAAAATGATGCTACGTGATACTGCGGCGGAGAACATCCTCGTACGCCTTAGCGATCTAGAGAACTATCCGGAAGACTCCTTCGCCCCTTACGAGGAGTTCTTGGTAGGTGGCAATACCTATTACTTCACCCCCGGCGGCTTCCTCTACCGCAAAGAAGAGCCTGCCGCAGAAGAAGTGGGGGGCGTCTTCTGTGGCTATCTTACCGACGAAGTCTGGCACTACAGATCCAACAAGGGCTACTAAAGCTCCTCCTAAGAGAGCCGGGTTAGGCTTGCGGCTTGTACGAGAGGGTGCCAAACCGGCTCTCGGTCTCTACCGTCTCAGAACGGCCTGAGCACGGGCATATAGGTTATCGGAGCACAGGCGATTTAGGTCGCGTAGTGGCCTCGGCTATATACCACAATATGAGTATGACTAGAAGCCATCTCATAAATACCAACCGGGGATTAGTAGCCTAGGCGGTTTTGTGCTTTCAAACTACGGTTTCAATGGCTCCGATATGCGTTGTCAAAACACCGTCCTCCTCCACACTAGGCTCCTTGCTCGTAGCGAACCTAGGTTTTCGATAATTCGAAGCTGGTTTCATCGCTGCTCTCGGAAAGCGAGGCACAAAAGTGCAACCTATCAGGTTTTCCACTTTGGGCTCGGTACATTCGCGGGTATCTCAGCGCTAGGCGAAACTGCGCTTACGAACTCCACAATCTCCTGACAGCCTGGGCTGTGCGCAAGATATTGCATACATGCTAATATTGCACTAATGCAAGGAAATGAGCAAATCGAGGCCCTGGTTCGAAGCTACGGCCGATTACGCCGCGCTATATGGCGCGACTTCGCGCGCAACCTTATCCGCAGCTTCGGTGACTTCGAGTTTTCCCTGGTCCAGATGGTTACCCTCTTGCTGCTCGATGAAGAAGGGGAACTTGCTATCAAGCAGGTTGCGGCGGAGTTGGAGCGTTCTGTATCGGCCACCAGCCGCATGCTCGATCAGCTTGTCAAGCGAGGACTGGTTAGCCGACGCGAGAACGAGGGAGACCGACGCCAAAAGCTTGTGGCGATTACCGAGAGTGGTCGCACACTCCTCGCCGCAGTGGAGCGGCGTCGCGTGGACGCCCAATTAAAGATCATGCAAAACCTCTCGGCCGAGGAGCGAGCAGAAGTCGTGCGGGCGATGACGCTCATCGCCGGGGCCTGTGATAGGAGGGTATGAACGCGCAAATGCGCCCTCTGGGTCACGATCAGGAGGAGAATGAATATTGGATGGGCGACGAGGGACGTATCATCTTTCTGTTATCCGCGATCGACCGTACCGTGATTCCCATCGCAGGAGGCAAGGCGGCGAATCTTGGCGAACTGACGCGTGCCGGGTTCCCGGTCCCGCCCGGCTTTACCGTGAGCAGCGCTGCTTACTCCCTCGTTGCAGAGCGTGCCGGCCTCGAGTCGATCCTTACCGCACTGGCCGCGACGCACCCGGCAGACACCACGCACCTGGCAGAGTTAGCCGCGACTGCGCGCGAGCGCCTGCTCTCGGCACCTGTGCCAACCGCTGTCGTCGAGGCGATCGCTGCTGCGTACCAGACGCTGGGGAATAACATACCCGTTCCGGTGGCTGTGCGCTCGAGCGCGACGCTCGAGGACCTGCCGGAGGCAACATTCGCCGGCCAGCAGGACACCTTCCTCAACATCGTGGGTATCGACGCCGTTATCGATGCGGTGCAGCGCTGCTGGGTCTCGCTCTGGAGCGACCGGGCTGTCGCCTACCGCGCGCGCCAGGGGCTCGACCAGCAGACGGTGAAGCTGGCAGTCGTAATCCAACGCATGGTATCGGCTGAGGTCGCGGGGGTCCTCTTCACCGCCAATCCGGTTACGGGCACGCGGGACGAGATTGCCATCGATGCTAGCCCCGGCCTCGGAGAGACAGTCGTCTCCGGCTTGACCACCCCTGACCACTTCGTTCTGCGGAGGCGATGGTGCAGATGGAGCATTGCCGAGCGACGTCCAGGGCGGCGCGAGGTGATCATCCGGGCACGATCGGACGGTAGCACGGAGCAGATCAAAGGATCGACTAGCATGGACGTTTCGGAGCTTCCGGACCAGGCGCTGCGACGGCTCGCACGCCTGGGTGCAGCTATCGAGCGGCACTTCGGTCGTCCTCAGGACGTCGAGTGGGCCTGGGCCGATGGAGAGCTTTTCATCGTCCAAGCTCGCCCGATTACTGCTCTGCCTGAGCCCCTCCCTCACCCGAGCAAGCTGCAACTTAGGATGGGTGGTATGTTCGCAGAGATGCTCCCGATCCGACCCTACCCGATCGATCTGACCACCTGGATGCCTGCACTATTCACTGCTATCGCGTGGATCTTTGCACCACTCGGGCTGGCGGGCCCGCGCTTCGACCAGGCGTTTGTCGAGGAGGATGGCATCGCCGTTCGGTTCAGCGGCCGGTCATCTGTCCACCTGAGCCTAAGCGTCTTGCTGGTCCCGGTACGACTGCTGCGACTCATCCGACGCTACAATCCTATCCAGTGGCGCGACGACCCGCTGCTGGCGGCGGCTCAGGCTCGGGCCCACGCCCTAGAGGCACGCGAGTTCCAGGCGCTCTCCTGGAAGGACCTGCTCGCTACGGTGCACGAGGCTCTAGCGCTCCCGCTGCCCATCGCCGGGGAGCTCCGGCGTCGCTATATGCCGCGGGCGACGCTCGCCGCCGGGCTGCTTCGCGCCGTACTGGGCTTGCTGAGAGTTGGAGACCGCTTCGGCGTGCTCCTCTCGGGCGCCGAGAACAAAACGTTGGAGGCCAACCGCGCGCTGGAGACATTGGGGACACAAGTGCGATCCGACCCCGCCCTTGTCGAGGCCTTCGCACGCTACGAAGCCGGTGCGCTGCGGACGGAGCTGAAGAGCCTGCGCTCCCGGCAGTCTTTCCTTGAAAGGCTGGACGCCTTCCTAGACCGCTACGGACACCGCGAGACGACGTCCGCTCTGCTGGTTTCGCAGCCAACCTGGAAAGATGCACCGGAGGTGGTGCTCGGCATCCTCAAGGGGCTCGCCCTGGTGGAGCCGCGGTCTCAGACCAGCCGACCAGCGTGGGAAGTGGCACGAGATGAGCTGCTGGCACACCCCCTCCTCCGGTTCTGGCTCCTGCGGACCATATTCCTCAAGCTCCTCAGGGAGGCGCGGTGTCTTCTGCAGATCCGGGAGGACACCCACTTCTACGCCACGCTGCCCTTGCCTACCATCCGACGGACACTGCTTGAGCTCGGCCGGCGTCTCGTAATCATCGGCGTGCTTGCCTCTCCCAAGGACATCTTCCACCTCAAGCTGAGTGAGCTCGAGCGGGTCGACGGGAGGTGGCCACCGCCATCGCAGCTGGCCGACGAACTGCGAAAGGTAATGCTGCGGCGCAAGGAACGGCGCGCCGAACTCGAGAGCACACCACTCATCGACCCCAGACTCTTCGGCCGAACCGAGCTTGAGGGCGGCGTGCTGCTGAGCGGGACGCCGGGCAGCCCCGGTGTAGCGGAAGGGCCGGTGCGCATCATCCGTGATGGCTCGCAATTCGACAAGCTTCGCCCGGGTGAGGTGTTGGTTGCGCCATACACGAATCCGGCCTGGACTCCGCTCTTTCAGCGAGCCGCAGCGGTTGTGGTGGACAGCGGCGGCGCAGCGTCACATGCGGCTATCGTGGCGCGCGAGTACGGGATACCGGCTGTTATGGGCACGATCGAAGGCACGAAGAAGCTGACAGACGGGCAGCGGGTGATGGTCGACGGAGATCAGGGACGCGTTGCGCTCCTTGGTGGAAAAGGCTTGACATGAAGGCGACGTCACATACTGGCTAGAAGCTATTTCATAAGCACTTTCTTAGCAGGATAACGATGCACCCGAGCTGCACCATGCCCAGGAAGTTTTTGTGCTTGTATTCGTAGCGAACCATCAGACGCCTGAAATTCTGAAGCCAGGCGAAGAGCCGCTCTATTTTCTACCTCGTCTGCAGCGCCTGAGTTTGCGCCCTGGGTCTTTTTCGTCTTGCGGTTCTTTCTGTGCGCAGCGATCATCTCGATGCCTTGCTCAAGAAGAGCCTCATCCAAAAGGTCCGAGTCGTAATCCTTGTCTCTCAGCAAACGCTTTGGCTTCTCTTTCAGGAAGCTGCTCGCGAGAGTCGCCTCAACAAGGGTGACCTCGTGTGGCGAAGCGCTTTCTGTGTGCACGGCGAGAGGAACAGACGAGCCGTCCGAAAACGCCATAACCTTCGTACCTTCCCCGCTTGGTCTTTTCAACACGTTCCTCCCTTTTTTGGCTACGACGAGCGTCCCGTCTATGTAGCATTCCGAAAGGTCCGTCTCCTCACGTTCTTCCAGGTCTTCAGCTACAGCTTCGAGGATACCTAAAAGACCCCTTCTTCGATCCACCTTTGGAAGCCCCGATGACAGGTCTGGTAGGGGGGAGGATAGCGCTCTGGAAGGTCCTTCCAAGGAGCGCCAGTGTGAAGTATCCAGAGGATGCCGTTCAGAACGTCGCGAGGGTCTCGCCAGGGTCTGCCTCGTCCGTCTTCTCTTCGAGGTGGATCCGGGATAAGAGGCTTCAACACGCTCCACTGCTCGTCGGTTAGGTCCATGCTCTTTTACTCCTGCCAACAGGACATATAGCAGAGCCACTATATCCTCACTTCCACATTTATGAGATAGTTTGTAACCTCTGTGCGCATACTTTGAAGTGCTCATAGAACGGGGTAGCGTACTCATAGTACACAGAGCATAGAAGGTCCCTAAGGTTTTTGAAACGGTTTGTGAGGCTTGGGTTGGTATCGAACATATCCTCTCCTGCAAAACCCAGAACGGTCTTCTCTAAAGAAATGCGGAGAAGTCTTGACGAAATTCAGTGCCACCAGCCACTCAAGAACACTCTTGATCTCCTTAGAGCGCTAAGAGCGTGTTTGAAGGGTGAGGGTTAAACCTTGTTGGTGTCCTGGCCTACGCGGAGTATCTATCTGATAACTCTCTTTGGTAGGAACGCTTCGAAAAATTGAGGGAGTTGCTCCGCAAAACAGCTCATACAAGGCTGTCCCCATATAAAAGAAACGAATTTGGCTCCTTCAATGCCAACCCTACTATTTACCAAGCAGGCTCTAAGAGTGCAGTCTATGGATGTGAGAGCCGTTGGTAGACTCAGCGCCACCGGCGAGCATGAGCACGGAGACCGCTGCCACCCACGCTAGTCCTGCCAGAGCCCCAGAAGTGGAAGAAGGAAGTGTAGTAGCGTCAGCAGCGCAACCACAAAGCCCGCAATAACCAGCCATCTCGGTAGAACACCCGCTTCTAGAGCTACCAGGGAAGTGGTAAGCACCATAACCGAGGCCCTAATCTGACAGAAGCGGTACAGCCACGCAGAGAGCATCAACGATACGAGCACGAAAGCAGCGTTAGCTTCGAGCGTCCCGAAGCGCTGCAGGGTTGCCGGATAGAAAATCTCCACTGCAAGACCGGCTGCTTCGAGCGCCGCGAACGCAATCCCCCCCGCTAGTACCGTCGCCGGTAGTCCTCTCCCTACTACTTCTCGAGTACCTTCCCCAGTGCTCCTCAATACCCCATACATTACCCCGAGAAACAAGAGAAAGAACAAGATGTGGAAGAGTGGAAGCACCCCATTGAAGAACACGAACGCGCCAGGCCCGGCATCGAAGTAAGAAGTTGCCTCTGCTGGAGAGCCGAGAGCATCAGGGTAGCCGACGAGGTAGGCCGGGATCATTAGGAGCACCGCTAGCAGCCCAAAGACACCACCCAACCGCACCAAATTGCCTTCCACTATCTTTTAGCTTCCCCTGCTTATCGTTATCCTTATCTACAAGCTCATGCGGGAAGTATAGGCGTCGTCGTGATGTGCTGCTGGGGGCAATCCCGTCTACTATTTGGTTTCCGAGAAGCACTTAGAGCCTGTATGATCCACGCTCCCGTCGCCAGCCGCCTCACCATGCTTAGATCTCAGACTCACGGAGGTCCTCTCTTAGACCCTTTCTCGGCAGAGAAGGACGGAAGATATGGGTAAAAATAGTCCATTTGGGTCATTTAACCCCCTCACTCCAGTAGTAGGCTCCTCACGTTGCACAACAATAGGTCGAAGGGAAAGTTCCCCGTTCCTGTGCAGCGGACGTCTCAAGAGGATGAGAGGGATGATTTAAACGCGAGTCCTAGTAGCTTTCGAAGACGACTATCGCTCCTATCGCGACGCCATAGCAAGCGCCATCCGAGGGGCTCGCCCGCATCTTGAAGTGTCGGTAGGCGAGGTAGGGGTGCTTCGAGCAGAGGTAGTGTATTTCGATCCTCACCTGGTTATCACTAGCCAACCCAGCCCCACCAATCACAACGGCAGGCTATCCTGGATACAACTCTCCCTCAACCCAAACCAGCAATCGATAATGTGTGTAGATGGAGAGCAATGGGACCATCTAAACCCATCGCTAGAGGAGCTGCTCGACGCCGTTGACGAGACCGAGCGTGTAATTAGGATGACGGGTCAGCGGTCAGGAAGAGGGGAGTGTTAACGGACCCAGAAGCAAAAGAGAGACAAGGAGCGAGCTCCTTGTCTCTCTTCAAAGCTAGCTCTACGCGCTAAACACGCCTTATCGCGTTGGCGATCTCAACCACGCCGGCGGCCTTATAGAGTACCTCGTCCGCACCAACCTCCTTGGCCAAGGCCTCTGCGGCAAGGTCTAAACGTCCTGTGAGCACCAATATGCCGAGGCGAGGTCTGGCCTGGCGCAATTCGCGAACCAGTTCTAGCCCACTCCCGTCTGGTAGGTAGATATCGATGACCGCAATGTCGATGGCATCCGGCAAGATACTTTGGCCTTCGGCCAGTGAGCCCGCCTGCGCTACTACCTCCAAGTCCTGCTCTTGGTTCAAGAAGGCCGCCAGTGCTTCTCGAAAGGCAGCGTGATCCTCTACCAACAGTACGTACGTTATTTCGCAACCTTTCCTATGACCCTCGCCTAGGCACTTCCTGTCCAGAAAGGGGGTTTCTCGCTCTCTCAAGCGTAAACATGACATGGGCCGTGAAATCCTGCAACCCAAGACGGATAGTTGCAGCTGTGCTAAAAACGCGGTCTTAGAGGCAACGACAGCTCCTAGTTGGTCAAGCTCTCTGGCTGCATTGATCTGAACCAGCCTTATGGGCAGCAGTGCCTCTTAGTGATCTGTGCAAACAATGAGGCACGGTGGCGTATTGTTGTTGATTATGATCGTGAGCCTGCTTTGCACCACATGTTCGACAACACGCTAGAAAACGGATTTGGAAGAGAATACCGCTCACCATCGTGTACCCCAAGGCGACTTTTGAAAGGCCATCGGTGGTATGCTTTTACTGCGATGTATGCTTCACAGAGAGAGCATGCTGATACTAGAGTTAGGTGTTGTAAAGAGCGTGTTGATAAAGCTGACCCGAACCAAAACTTTTCCGGCCGTACACCCCGGCGCGACGATTGTCGAGCCGGCGGGGATAGGTGCGTCACAGGTGGCCCCTGCCACCGGCCGATTCAGGCGTGTCAACCCTAAGATGCGTGAGTTCACCGGCTACTCCGAAGACGAACTGCTCGGTATTGCTTGCTCGCTGGTCACCCACCCCCACGACTGGGAGGAGGTCTTCGAGCGCTTCCGGCGGATGGCGCGCGGGGAGATGTCCGAGTATGTTGGCGAGCAGCGTTACCCGCGCAAGCACGGTTCGGTGGCTGGTTGAGCGAGAACACGAAGATCGACCGAGACGAGCCCACACTGCAGCCGGTACACGCGGTGACGGAGATCCAAGATATATCCGAGCGCCGTCGGAGCGAGCAAACGCTGCACGAAAGCGAGGAACGCTTCCGGCTTTTGGTGGAGGGGGTAAAGGACTATGCCATCTTCATGCTCGATCCACACGGGTACGTCGTCAGCTGGAACGCGGGAGCTGAGCGTATCAAGGGGTATACAGCTGAGGAAATCATAGGGGAGCACTTCTCCCGCTTCTACACCCAAGTAGACCTTGAGCGCAAGCACCCCGAAGAGGAGTTGCGCGTCGCAGAGACCCAGGGAGCCTACGAGGAAGAGGGCTGGCGGGTGCGCAAGGACGGAACTAGGTTCTGGGCGAGCGTCCTCATCACGGCCCTAAAGGACGAGACAGAGACCCTACGTGGGTTCTCCAAGGTGACGCGCGACCTAACCGAGCGGAAGCGCGCCGAGGATGATCTGAACCGAAAAGAGCGCTTCCGCTTGCTGGTCGAAAACTCCTCGGACATCATCAGCGTCTTCGACGCAAATGGCCTCGTTATTTACCAGAGCTTCTCGATCGAACCGATATTGGGGTACAACCCCAAGGCCAGGATCGGCCAGAACATTTTCGAATCGCCGCTGACGCATCCAGACGACCTCACCAGCAAGGTGGAATTCTTCACCAACGTCCGCGATAACCCTGGCATCGACGTAAGGGCCAGCTTTCGCCTACGGCACGCCGACGGCTCTTGGCGGCATATAGAGGCCGTAGGCAGGAACCTGCTGCATGACCCCAGCGTGAGAGGGATCATCGCCAATTACCGAGACGTGACCGAGAAAAAGCGCGCCGACGAGAAGTTGCGCCAGAGCGAGGAGCGCTTCAAGGCCACGTTCGAACAGGCCGCGGTCGGCATCTCCCATAATGCGGCGGATGGCAGGTGGTTGAGGGTCAACCAGAAGCTCTGCGACATCGTCGGCTATAGCCGCGAGGAGCTGCTGGAGCTGACTTTCCAAGACCTAACCTATCCTGACGACTTGGACGCCGACCTGGAGCAGGTAGAGCGGCTTCTAGTGGGGGAGATACCCACCTACTCGATGGATAAGCGCTACTTTCGCAAAGACGGTTCGATCATCTGGGCAAACCTAACGGTCTCGCTAGTGCGCGATTCTTCGGGTGAACCAGAGTACTTCATCGCTGTTATCGAGGACATAAACCAGCGCAAGCAGGCTGACGAGGAGATAAGCATACGTCAGCATCAGCAGGAGGCCGTCGCCAAGCTGGGCATGCAGGCGCTGGCGAAGAATGATCCCCAGGTTGTCATGGATGAAGCCGTCGTGCTCATCACCCGGCACCTCGAGGTGGAGTACTGCAAGCTCCTCGAACTCCTTCCCGGCGGCGAGGAGCTAATATTGCGCGCGGGAGTGGGCTGGAAGGAAGGGCTTGTAGGAAACACGACGGTGGGGGCGGAGCTAAACTCTCAGGCCGGCTACACCTTGCTCTCAGACAAGCCAGTGATCGTCGAGGACCTGCATGCCGAGAACAGGTTTAGCGAACCTCAGCTTCTTCACGATCACGAGGTGGTCAGCGGGATGAGCACGATCATTCAGGGTCGGGAGGCTCCTTTCGGCGTGCTCGGCGCACACACCACAAGCCATCGGACGTTCACGCAGGACGACATGAACTTCTTGCAAGCCGTCGCCAACGTGGTGGCAACCGCGGTTGAGCGCAAGCAGGCGGAGGAGAAGCTAGGTGAGGTCAGGGAGGCCGAGCGCCAGAGGATAGCTCGTGACCTGCATGACGACGCACTCCAAGACCTCTCTTACGCCCTGGCGGAGACGCAACTTGCCCAGACGAACTCCAAGGATCAGACGCTAGGCTACCAACTGGAGCAAGCAGCTGAAGCGCTCAAGCGGGCGGGACAGGGGCTGCGCGGAGCGATCTACGACCTGCGCCTAGAGGAGCGAGACCGAGAGCAGAACTTCGTCGAGCTGCTCGAGTCGCTGGTGGAGCTGAGCCGTCGACGCTCCCCCAGTGTCCAGATGGAACTCCTCGTCGAGGAGGGGTTAGCCCCGTCGCTCTCAAGGACGATAGAAGTGGAGCTCTTACACATCGTGCGGGAGGCATTATCCAACGTCCGCCGTCACTCAGAAGCCCACCGCGTGCGAGTCGCCGCTGGGGCTTCCAAGGGGAGGATGTGGGCCGAGGTCTCTGACGATGGCCAGGGCTTCAACCCTAAGGAAGTACCCGCCGGTATGGGGATCAAAGGGATGCGAGAAAGGGCCCACGCGCTTAGAGGAGAGCTAAAGACCATAAGCAAACCCGGCGAGGGCACCAGAGTCCGCTTCGAGATGGACCTCCGGAGGGAAGGAAAGGCACCGGAAGATGAAGTGCGCGTCCTGCTTGTTGAGGACCACGCCTCTTTTAGGCAGGGTGTAGCAGCCTTGCTCGACCAAGAGCCGGAGTTTTCGATCGTCGGGCAGGCCAGATCGCTGGACGAAGCGCGCCAGATACTTGAAGGGGTGGACGCAGCGATCGTTGACCTGGGGCTTCCGGATGGCTACGGCGGAGACTTGATAAAGGAGCTGCGCGTCTCCAACCCACAAGCGCAGGCGCTGGTGCTTAGCGCCAGCCTAGAGCGCTCAGAGATAGCTCGAGCGGTAGAGTGCGGTGCAGCGGGAGTTTTGCATAAGTCGGCTGGCATGGACGAGATCGTCGAGGCCGTGCGGCGCCTTAAAGCGGGTGAGACGCTTTTGCCCATAGAAGAGGTTGTAGAGCTGCTACGGCTCGCTGACTCCCGAAGAGAGGAGGAGCACGCGGCTCGGCGAGCCATCGCACGCCTCACTTCCCGCGAAAAGGAGGTGCTGCAAGCGCTGGTCGACGGGCTGGACAGCAAAGGGATAGCTGAGCGGCTGCACATCTCCATAGAGACCGAGCGCAACCACATGTCGAGTATCTTAACCAAGCTGGGGGTGCACTCAAGGCTGCAAGCGCTGGTGTTCGCCATGCGACATGATGTGGTTGGCTAGTGTGCGCTGACAAATCCGTAGACAAGAAAATGAAAACCGTAAAGCCCATCCCGCACAGGACAACAGCTGACTAGGTATAGACAATCGAGGACTTAGTTTCAGGCGGTTGGGCGTCATTATGAACGGTATAGCTCTGAGCATGACGTTATAGCCTTGGAAGGCTTCGATGCCCGCTGCCCTCTCGACCTCACTGTTTAGCGCATCATCTATCAAGTCTTTGCTTTCAACTTGGATGCTGCGGGCGTCTGCTGGGAAGTAGCTACCCCGTCAC
>JAFAPF010000274.1 GCA_019247245.1 Rubrobacter sp.
CCGGGTATTACAATCCATCTGCTCCGGTTAGATATGCGAGCAGCAATCAACTTTTGATCGTACGCACCGCGTTCGCGCTTTAAGGCGCGGCGACCTTTCCTAGTTTTCTTATTCTTGCGCTATGTAAACTGGCCCCTCCGACCTACAGTACAATCTACCTGGTGAAGGGCGTGGGCCTCATAGTGAACACGCGTTCACGCACCGGGTAGAAGGGCTTCGAAAGCGCTTTGAGGCTTCTCACCTCCCTAGACCTCACGGTCGGAAGAAGCTACGCCGTTAACGACCCAGCCCACCCTTTCAGAGATCATCCGAGGGGCCATCTCGGAGGGTTACGATCCTATCGTCCTCGGCGGCAACGGCTCGATCTCCTCGACCGTCGACTTTCTTGTGTACCACCTACGCTACTCTGGCTCTTCTACCTCTGGGTACCGCCAACGACTTTGCCCGAACGACTGAGATATCATCAAACCTCGAAGAGGCCTATGAAACGATCGTCCACGGTGAAGTGGTCGACGTGGATTTGGGCCTCGTGGGAGACAACTTTTATGTGAGCGTGGCCTCAGTGGGCCTCAGCGTGGAAGTTACGCGCTACCTCTCGCCTCGGCTGAAAAAGATGTGGGTCCTTTGGCCTACCCCGTGGCTGTCCTCGTAGCCTTCTTCAAACACAAACTCTTCACCGCTCGCCTCCGGTTTCCTGACGGAGACTACGCTCCTGCAGGATACAACTAGCTTCTGCAGATCGCCGTCGGCAATGGGCGATTCTACGGCGGGGGAATGGTGGTCGCTCTAGGCTCCGGTATCGACGACAGGAACCTTGATGTCTATGCTATAAGGCCCCAACGCAGGCGTGATCTGATCGGCGTCGTCCGACACCTAAGAAGCGGCGAATTTGTGAAATCGGAGGGCGTAGATCACCTCCGCACCCGAAGTATCCAGCTCGAGCCCGAGCCCGAGCTTCCCATAAACGTTAACGGCGAGCTCGTCGCCTCCACGCCCCAGGCATTCCTTGTCGCCTCAACGCCCTCCACGCAATCGTCCCGGAAACCTCCACCTCTGCCCATCGCGACGTCCTTCCGGACCGCTAGCAAGTCACTCCAACCATCATCGAAGATGGTGCAAACATTAAATGTAGATAGGTTTATCGCGGCCAAAAGCGGGTATAATGTTGGTGTTGTCACTGTACCTTGATTAGGAGGAAAGCTTCCGATGGACAGTAAGGGTGACAACTAGCTACAGAGACCAAAGGGTCTCGTGGCATGGGCTGGTGATCGCTGACTCAGAGAGCGGCTTCACTAGCCCTAAAATTTTTGCTTTAAAGCTTTTTTAAAGTGGTGCCACCGGCAGCGCCTTAGGATATGACACGTTTCGAGCCCTTACCTAATGCCGCTGCATCGAAGACTTAGATCTCTCCACGACTCCTCCTAATGGTTTCCTTTATGAGGTCTCTAAAAGCTCCCCCAGCGCTCCTCCCGGGCTCTTCGACTACTCTTATTTCAGATTCTTCGGTGCGTCTCTCGGCCTCCTTCGTGTTCCCCTGATAGTAGAAGAACATGGAGTTGAGGAAGTCCAAGTAAGTGTTAGTTGTCTCCTGGGCGAGTGCTTGAGCAGCCTCCCATTGCCGCTGCTGCTGACCGGCCAACTCCTGGGTTACCTGCCTATTCCTAGCAGCCTCATTACGGAGGTTGTTTATCACCTTGTTGAAAAAGTCCTGCGTCAGCTCGGCGTTGCGTTGCTGGGCCGAGACGGTGCTATCAGTTACCGCCTGGTACGAACCCTTTACAGCGGTGGCAAACTGCTCGGCCGCTTCGTTTAGCCTCTCCTGCAGCTGTTCATCCATTATGTTCGTGCTCCTCTCTTTCGCCCTTTTTACAAAGGATTACTACCCCTCGTGATAACCATCTACACGCAAAGCGCACAACCAGATCCGATCCCACGGAGGTTAGCGTGCACCGGCGCTCCTCTGACAATCACTATCAATCACTATTATGCAGCTCATAATCATCTATTTACTAAGAGCGCTGGAGGCTCTGCGCACGAGTTCGGTCGCTACCGCCTCCTACAGGGCGCGGATCGCATCTTGGCCTCGCAGATGGTATAAGCTAAATATGATTTCGCTAGCTCAGCGTACAAATCGGCTACATGATTAGTGTTCCAACTCTGTCGAAGTAAAGAACAGAGCTACTAATAGCGGTATGGTTTTCGATGGATAACGAACGCAACGAAGAAATAATCCTCGTCGATGCGAACGACGAGCAGATCGGGTTCGAGACGAAGTTGAAGGCGCACGAAAATGGAGGCAAGCTCCACAGGGCTTTCTCTGTTTTCATATTCGATAACACAGGAAAAATGCTGCTGCAACGCAGGGCAAAGAAAAAGTACCACTTTGGTGGGCTTTGGACTAACGCCTGTTGTAGCCACCCCAAAAGGGGAGAGAAGCTACAAGACGCTGCCCATGCAAGGCTAGGCCAGGAGTTCGGTTTCAATACGGAATTGAAAGAAATTTTCAGCTTCACCTATCTAGCCCCGGATCCTAATAGCGAGCTGACCGAATACGAATTCGACCACGTTTTTTACGGCGAGTTCAACGACGAACCACAACCAGACCCCGCCGAAATAGAGGACTGGAAGTGGGTTGATCTCACGTTACTTCTGGCAGATTTGGAAAGTAACCCCCACGATTACACACCCTGGTTCAAGCTCGCGGTTCACAAGGTTATCGAGAAGCTCTCGATCTACGCTCCACCCCGTCTGTGTCGACCGACCAATACGGCCACGGAAGCAACTTAGAGCGAACTGTCTCCAGCTGGTATCATCTTCAAAGGTGCCTGGTGCCCGCAGGGTATAGTGGGGAAAGGAGAAACACGGACACCAGGTTAACTATATATATTCATAACACATATATATGCCTAATTCAACTTTGTCGGCTCTCGCCGGCAACTACGTTCTTATGTACCGCCAAGGCAAGCTCGCTCACCGTACGTTTTGAGATGGTCTAGAATACTCGTTTTTTGTAGCGGTCTGTCCACGGTAGATCCGGAAGAAGGTGTCCATAGTCTGTCGGTACTGCTCCAGGGACCTGACCCAGAAGCCAAGGTATGCCTCCCCAGCTTCGGTGATCGAATATACCCTTCGAGCCGGTCCCCCCTCAGAGGTCTCCCACTTAGAAACGCATAAGCCTTCCTTTTCCATCTGCCTCAAGGTCCTGTACAACGTGCCAGGGTTCATCGCCTCAAAGCCGAATGCCGCTGCACGCTCCATGAGCTCGTAGCCGTAAGAGTTCCACTCTCGCAGCGTCAGCAGGATTACCGG
>JAFAPF010000305.1 GCA_019247245.1 Rubrobacter sp.
CTGGGAGTGGTGGAGATGGTGTTGGACTCCTGCACAGGGGTGGTACCAAGACTGGGGTAGCTGGGGCTGGGCATAACCTCGGGAACAGCCTAGCACCCAGGAGGGTGTAGTAAGGCTCGTTTCTAGAGGCTAGCGATAAGCGTGAAAGAGCCGTGGTACATAACAGCCACGGCTCTTTTTATGTCCTCGTGGCTGTAGCGGCTTCTAGCCCAGAAGCTAGACTTTTGATTCAAGACCGGTATAGCTCTATTTTTTTCTGCGAAACTATCGGCGAGATATTTTGGTGTGGCAGAGAATATCGGTTCTTAAAGCGGAACTAGAGTCCCTCCTCGTCTCTCACCATTGGTTAAGGTGACAGCGGCGTTCTTCAGAACGCCGCGATCCGATAAGCAACCTTTTGTCATTCCTGAGCTATAGTTCGACTCCTCGGTTGCCACTCACGTTGATGCTCAACCTATTTCTATCTGCTTTGATTCCCCAGCCTCTATAGTCTCGAGTTGGGTTGTAGGTACGTGCTTCCCAATGCTCCGTTGGTGTGGTTTCGCTACACCCTTGGGCCATTTTCTCCTTTGGAGACCTGTATAAGCGAAAGGGAGGTCTAACCCAAGCATCCGAGACTTCGTTCCCAGCGTTATACCAACACGCTTTAACGAAATGACAACGACTTCCATTAAAACTTAACAAAATTCAACTTTTGTGGTAGAATGTGCCCAGGCGGCGGGGCTTGTTCCTTCCTGCCTCCCGCCGCCTTTCCTTTCGTCGTCGGTTGCGCTTTTCAAGCTGCCTGGTCTTCCATATCTTCAGAGTAGGTTCCGTAGCGGGCGGTGCTGGCCATCCTGGCACGGTGGTGGAAGACTTTTTGCGCCTCCTTGGCGTTGGAGGAGTCGCCACCCCAGATCTCCATCGGCTTGCCCTGCAAGGCGCGTGCCCAGGAGAAGGAGATCTCCCACGGGAGGTTGCCGTACATGGCGTTGTTCATCGCGTTCAGGTGCTCGGTGGCCGATACGTCGCTCTGCCCGCCGGAGAGGAAGACGATGCCGGGCACGGCGGCAGGTACGCTTCTGAGCATGCATTTAATGGTGTAGCGGGCGACCTCTTCGATGCTGGCCTGCTCGGGCGAGTCCTTGCCGGAGATCACCATGTTGGGCTTCAGGAGCGCACCTTCGAGGTGTACGCCCTGCTCGTATAGAGCGTTGAAGGTGCTTCTTAAGGTCCATTCGTTGACCTCGTCGGAGCGCTCGATAGAGTGATCGCCGTCAATGAGGACCTCGGGCTCGACTATGGGGACGAGGCCGGCCTCCTGGCTGAACGCTGCAAAGAGGGCCAGTGCGCGGGCGTTGGATTCGATGCAATTCACCGTCGGGATGCTATCACCGATGGTGATGACGGCGCGCCACTTGGTAAAACGCGCCCCCATCTCTCTGTACTCCTCTAGGCGGTCACGCAGGCCGTCAAGACCCTGGGTGTACTTCTCATCAGGGGAGAGGGGCAGTGGCACGGTGCTCTTGTCCACCTTGATACCCGGGATGATGCCTTGCCGTTCGATGACCTCCAGTAGCGGCGTGCCGTCGGAGGCCTTCTGGCGGATGGTCTCGTCGAAGAGAATCACGCCGGAGAGGTACTCGCCGATGCCAGGCGTAGTGAAGAGCATCTCCCGGTAGGCCCGGCGGTTCTCCTCAGTGGACTCGATGTCCACCGCGTTAAAGCGCTTGGTTACGGTGCCGGTGCTCTCGTCGGCGGCGAGGATACCCTTGCCTCCAGGCACGAGCTCCCTGGCGGTGCTCTCAAGCTGTTGTAGGTTCATGGATCGCTCCCTTTCTTGCTTCCTCCCAAAGGATAACAAAAGTGGCACGTCCCACGCGCGGGTACCACGATCCCGGACAGGCCTACCTGCCTTCCGGGTACTCCCCCTCCAGGATCGAACGCCCCTCTTCCGTGAGAAGGTGACTCAACAGCTGCAGCTTGTCGGCCACTGGCGTGGCAGTCCCGCTCACCGCTACCGCCTGGGCGCGTTCTCCGAGCTCGAGCAGCTTTCGGCCGACGGCGGGCTCGTCGAAGGTTTCTTCGGCTGCCAACAGCTCTTTGAGCTCGCGCAGATCGTCGGCGATGGGCCGGAGGTCGTGGTCACCGGTGGTCTCCAGCTTCTTTTGCCAATCATCTGCCTCTGATATCGCCCGCTCTAGCGGGAGGCTCCTCATGCCCTCCCCTAGGGCCGATATGAGAGAGTCAAGGTCTTGGGATCTTATATTCTTCTCCGTCAACGTCCGTCCTTTTTTCGACTTTCACCACAAGGGTCCCGGGACAATAACCCCGGGACCCTTATCTTCTATGCGCTTGTGGCGCTTCCTAGCTCCTTACGAGCACCCTTTCTGTTCTTGCAGGCTCCTTCTTCTCGGCTCGCCGCACCTGCTCCTCCCGCTGCCGGCGCAGCTCTTCTTCACGCCTCTTGCGGGCTTCTTGTTCCTCGCGGTACTCCCTGTAGGAGTAGCACATGGCTACCACCTCCTTCGAGAAGCTCTCTACTTTCCGTAAGGCGTACCCGCATCGCCGAAGACTAAACCTCGTCGTAGCCGTCGACTTGATATTAATACGATGGGGTCGCCGCAGGATTGCTCGCGCTGTCATAGCTATGCAGACAAGTCGAACCACACGGTTAGTGGCATGTTTTGCAGATCGTTATACTCCTCTGCGGAGACACATCGTAGAAAGAATTTCCAGGGAGAGGAGATTTCGCGCGATGGCAACTGCCAACGAGGTGACGAACCGGCGCAAGTCCTTGTACAAGCAGATTTACTTCTGGGTGGTCGTCGGGATCGTGCTGGGTATTGTGGTCGGGTACTTCTTTCCGGCCACGGGCGAGGCAATGTAGTCGGTTGGGCAAGCGTTCGTGAACCTCACCGAACGGTGATCGCATCGGTGACCTTCTGCACCGTGGTGGCCGGCATCGCGGGAATGAAGAGCATGAGGAGTGCCAGCCGGATCGGCGTGAAGGCGCTGGTCTACTTCGAGATCCTGAGGACGATCGCGCTTATACTGGGCCTCGCGGTCATCAACGTGGTGCGTCGCGGTGAAGGGGTGGACGCTACAGCGCCAGAGGTCTCTAGCACGGTCAGTGGCTACATCTCGTAGGGTGAGCAGTCGCACTGGTATGACCCCATCATCCACACCTTCCCGGACAGCGCCATCGGGGCGTTCGCCCAGGGAGATGTTCTCCAGGTTCTATTTTTCTCGGTGGTATTCACCATCGCGCTGCACTTTTGGGTGATGCAGGCAAGCCTGTTGTGTGAGGTATGGGGCGGATTAGCCAGGCCTTCTTTCAGGTGATTCGCATCGTCATGTGCGCGGCTTCGATAGGGGCTTTTGGGACCATGGCGTTCGCCATCGGCAAGTACGGGATAGGTACCCTAACCAGCTTGTTCACCTTGATCCTTACGTTCTACGCTACGCGCATCTTCTTCGTTGTAGTCGTGCTGGGGCTGCTGGCCTTTGTGGGCCTGAACGTCCTGAGGCTCCAGCGTTATATAAAGGAGGAGCTCTTGATCATCCTAGGCACCTCTTCCTCAGAGGCGGTGCTGCTGCAGCTTATGCGCAAGCTCGAGCACCTAGGCTGCCCCGGGTCGGTGGTCGGGCTGACGGTCCCCGCGGGTTACTCGTTCAACCTTGACGGCACCTCTATCTATCTGAGCTTCGCCGCCATCTACCTCGCGCAGGCGCAGAACGTTGACCTATCGCTTTGGCAGCAGCTCGGTATCCTCGCCGTTCTCTTGCTCACCTCCAAAGAAAGGTGCGGCTGGCTTCATAGGCTCAAAGTTTATCGTGCTAGCGGCGACGCTCTCGTCGGTCGGGACAACACCGGTCTCTGGGATAATGCTGATCTTCGGGATCGATAAGTTCATGTCCGAGTGCCGGGCGCTGACCAACCTGTGTGGCAATTCGGTGGCTTCGATCGTTGTCTCCCGATGGGAGGGTCAGTTGGACGCACAGCAGGCCCCTAAGGTCCTCGACGCTCCGGAGGACGGGCTGGAGATTCTCTTTGAGGAGAAGGAGGAAAGACGGCCCACGTCTAGTAGGGATCGGTGGAGAGATGCTGTGTAGTATGCTTCAGCTGGGCTGCCGCAATATCTTGCGGCTCGAAGAATTTGTTCTATGCTTCCCGCTAGAGATGTTCTAAGCTGCTGACAATGCTGCAGCATAACGGGCACAAATTGACGCCTAACCTGGAGACTCGAAGGGACGAGATACCCTCCGAAGGCCGAGACGCTGTTCTCGAAGCGAAAGACAGGATCATCGCCGAGCTGAGAGAGGAGGTGGTTTTCCTGCATGGTGAACTGAGGCGTAAAGATGCCATTCTGTCGCGCGTGGCCGAAGAAATAGGCGAGGCGCCGAGATCTGCCTCAAAAGCTACGGACGGCTCCCAAACGGTTGTGCCCGAACGAGTGAAGAACGGAAACAACCAAGCGAGAGACGCTCGGAATGAGCAGGAGAAGCCGGGACGACCGACGCTACCAGATGGTTACCGGGTGGTGGCCATCTCCTCCGATGCCTGGGTGCTAGTAGCTCCCAGGGGGTTGCGGGTTGCGGGCTACCGGGGGGAATTGGATCTCGGGAAGGTAGCGCTCGATGCGAACGAGCACCATCAGCGTAAGTAGGGACAATTCCCTAAAGCGGAGGGGTTAGCGCTTATCAAAGCCGAAGATTGTATACTGGTCCTGACGAACGGTCGGTGGATCTTGGGGCTACCGACGCAGAGGGGCGAGTTCCTGAGCCTCAGAAAGCGGCTACGAAGGTGTTCACCGCCGCGCAATTGCTAATCGCCGTGCAGGACTTCCTAGTACCACTTGGGGCGGGCCGAAAGTAGCTTGAGGGTTGAGCGGGATCGATTGATACAGGATCTGAGGTGGGAACGACAGCGGGGCGAGCGACTGGAGCGGGAAAGCTCGAAGCATAACGCAGCGGCTATCGACCGGGACGAGAGAAGCTAGAAGCGCTACGGATCGCAGAAGACTGAGACGAAGCTCGTGAGGAGGCAAGAAGGTTGCGAGAGGAGCTTGCAGCCGAGTGGGATGAGGGTTTCATTAGAAGATTGTTTGATAGGTAAAAGCACCCAAAAGCTCTAAACCCAACGGATCCAGGGAGGAGGGCGGCCTAGAGACCTACTCAAATGCACTCGATTGGTAACGGCACCTCCAAAGGTGCAAGCCATATAAGCCACATAATTAATGATCTAGGGATACAATCTTCTCTGTAAGAGTATTTGTAAATACAGCTTTACTACCCATACATGCATCTTCTGTAAGAGCGCAGGGAAAAATACTGTTTCATTAGATCGAGGGGTTTCGATGAGCGAACAGAGCGGGAGTACGAGCAACAGTTCGAGGGTAGGCACACCAAGGAGCGTGGTTGTATATGGGGACCCTGAAGGATTCGCACAGAAAATCCTTATCGGCCCGCACCGACTAGTGGCTGACGAGCCAACGGAAATGGGCGGAACCGACGAAGGGCCTACACCCTACGATTTACTTCTCGCGGCCTTAGGTACCTGCACGTCGATGACCACAGCGCTGTACGCGCGGCGTAAGAGCTGGGCACTCGAAGGCGTCACTACTCGTCTTCGGCATTCGAGGATTCATGCTATCGACTGCGGTGAATGTGAAACTAAGGAGGGGAAGATTGACCGGATCGAACTGAACGTTGAGTTTGCCGGGCAGCTAACTAATGAGCAGCGGTCGAAGCTTCTCGAGATCGCCAGGAAGTGCCCGATTCATCGAACGCTCACCTCCGAGGTCGACATCAGGATGAGAGCTGAGTGGAAGAGGCATGCAGACTCGGCCTAGCTGCTCGATAGAATTTAGAGATCTACTAATCGGCGACCGATTTTCTGAGGAAAAGTACTCTTGGAAACTCTCGGGAGGCATGAAAAGGTTGGGACTGATAGACCTCGACCCTTCTATTTATCCGGTAGTAGAGAATTAAGGAACGTAAGCCTTGCAGATTCTCCATGCACAGGTCCGATGCTCGCAGCCGAAGAACTCTACGGCGCTTAGATGACCGTAAGATTAGAACGCCCTAGCATCTGGGCGGGGATTTTCCGACATAGCTGGTCCCAAAATGCTTCCGTTCCGGGTGCTCCCCTTCCTCACTATACCCTAGACGTAGATGGTGTGCCTATCGGCGGTTGGTGTGTGATGAGCGGAAGGCAGGATGCCTAGTAACAGTAGTCTCATTGGCGTAGACTCGACCGCAGCAGCTTCACTCCAATGAGCCGCTACTTATCGGCTCGTCCTCCTACCCTCTTACCTTCACGAGGATGAGTGCAGTCTGAGCGCACAGAGGGTAAGAAGGCATTGGCCTCGCGAGGGCCGGGTTTTGACCGTCCTCCTATTCCGATACCAAGACCCGGCCCTCTTTCTACTTGTAACCCAGTGAGGGTTTAGGCTGCCTGGTATTAAGGCTTCGCGGAAACTTGCAGATGCGGCTTACTACACAGAGCTATAAAAGGAGATGGGCTAGGGGCCCATCTCCTTTTATAGACTCTCTAGACTAGAGAGTCTTCATCATGGTGGTGATCATGACCATAGAAGAAGTATGAGCAGAAGTCATAGAAGTAGTAGTAGCAGCAGTAGTCATACGAGTAGGAGTACCAGTAGGAGAGGTGCCACCGATCGTAGTCGCTAAACCAGTAAGAGAGATACCACCAATCATAGCTACTCCACCAGTAGGAGGGCTCATACCAGTGAGAATCTTTATCCTCCTGGTAGTGGGACTTTGCGGTATATAGCTCAGTGGAAGTATCTTTCTTATCGGTACTCTTCTCAGCTAGCTGCTTACTATTAGGAGTTGAGACCTCTTT
>JAFAPF010000429.1 GCA_019247245.1 Rubrobacter sp.
GCGAGGTTCGTGGTAAAGGATCACGGGTACGTTCCGCTCCTCGGCCTCGGTTAGTACCTCGATACGATTTTTGCGAGCGGACTCGGGGTCAGTGTCGACGCTGCTTATGAGGTCAGGGTCCAGCCAAATCTTGGCTGGCGCCAGATCCGCGGTGAAGAGTGCCGCGTCTCCGTCCGATTCTACCCAAGAGATCTGGTGCCCCTCCGAGTGCCCAGAGCGTACCTCGACCCGCAAGCCCGTGACGATCTCGGTGTTACCCTCCAGTAGTTTGCACCACCCCTCCTCGACGCCTGTTTCCACCGAGGATCCTACCTCCCTGCGGCTGTCCCCTTCGGGCATCTCACGTGCTTCGTTCAGTGCGGCTTCCTGCACGTAGACGGTGGCGTTGGGGAAGCTCGGTGGGTCAAGAGCCCAGCCAACGTGGTCCGCGTCGAGATGCGAGAGCACAACGTGCGTTACATCTTGAGATTCACATCCTATCTCCTTGAGGCGATCCATGAGGCTTTCCTCACGGTTTAGCTCGTAGCGGCCCTTCAAAGCTTCAGGCAGCTCGGGACCGAACCCGGCATCTAGGAGGACGAGAGCCTCGCCTGTGGCTATGAGGACAGGGTGCATAGCGCCCCGGATCTTGGCGCTCCTGGTGTTCGCCCCGAAGAGGTTGCCAGCGTCCGTCACGAAGATACCATCGTCGAGCACGTGGACCTTCATGCTACCTATATTCAAAGAGTTCTGCGTCATGCCTCTCCTCCCACCATTGACCAGCACAGGATACAAGATTAAAGCCGGGTAAGTTTTGATCGAGAAGCTACGGGCACCGATGTGAGGAAGGTTGTTAGCAAGAACAGTTGGTTCAGAAAAGCGTAGCCTTTTACGCTTTACGGGCAAGACGGTGAACCTCGACTTCCTCGGCGGGACAAGTGGATCCCTCTCCACCACCGTCTACGTAGAATGATGTAGAACTAAAGTAGCTCTAGGTGATTACCCGTCGGTTGTCGGCAAACCCTAGAAGTCGTCTAGTACCATCTGCAGATATCAGGACCTGACGGTGCTCACGAGGACGCGGCCTAGAGCTTTTGGATGTTTGAGCAAGCTGTAGATTGGGGCGTCACCAGTAAAGCCCTCGACGAGGGTGCGCCGGGCGTCCGGATCCTTTTCGCAGGCCTTGAAAAGGGGCTCTAACATCTGGAGGTTCGGCACGAGGTTGGTCAGGGCGTATCCGGAGAGGTGCTCCTTAGCCCGCTTACGCCGAAGCTGACGCTCGTAGCCGAACAAAGTAGAGGCCGAGTAGTCGTTCCGAGAACGTGCTTCGTGCGCCCAGGCAGCGGCCAAACGACCTGACTCTACCGCGTAGCCTACACCCTCGCCGCTTATCGGGTGGATCATGCTCCCCGCGTCCCCGACGGCCATTAGACCTTGAGCATATCGCTTGGCGCCCCACATCCCCATCTTCAAAGACCAGCTCTTCGCTGGTCCCTCGGGCTCTGCGTGCTCGAGCCAGTCAGCTAGCTCGGGTTCCTGTAGAAAGCATTCGAAGAAGTCTTTGAGGTTGCGATGCGAGCGTTCAAGCGTCTTCGTCGATACACCTGCTCCGACATTCGCGCGACCATCCCCGAAGTAGAAGACCCAGCCGTAGCCGGCACCCAGCTCGTTCATGTCCTTCGTAACAAACACATGCAGATGATCCTTCTCCGGCCCGGAGACGTTCCTGAAGTACTGCCTCCGCGCCACAGAGTTCTGGTGGGCCTTTATGCCCTTCCCGGCGAATCCACCAACCCCATCGGCCGCAACCACCAGAGGTGCTTCATAGAACAGTGTCTCTCCATCTGAGCTGGCCTCGACACCCATTACGTTCCCGGCCGGTGAACGGAGGAGCTTCGTGGCCCGGACACCGCTACGAAGCTCGGCGCCGGCTTCTTCGGCGCGTCCTACAAGACGGGCGTCGGTCTCCTCGCGGGCAACCACGTAGCCATAGGGGCCGTGCAAGGTGGGGGGGACTTTCTGGTGGAGGAATGCTGTCTGGGTGTAGATGGAGAAGCCCGAAAACTTGCCGTGGTGCGGTTCTTCTAACCAGTCACCAAGACCCATGAGTGAGATCTCCCCGGCCGCGTGCGGCATAAGGCCATCCCCGCAAGGTTTATCGCGGGGGAACTTCTGCCGGTCGAGGAGTAGAACTTCGAGGCCGGCTTTCACCGCATGGTAAGCCGTTGACGAGCCGCCTGGACCCGCACCGACCACGATCAAATCTGCCCGTTCGGCCATCTCTTTCCTGCCTTTCGAGTCTCTGGTGCGCCGAGTTTTCGGCGCCGTCATTATACTGCCACTCCCCGCACCGCTACTCTATAAAACTATAAACAGACGAACCGCCTATAGAGGAGACAAAAACATGGTGGACCGCAACCGTCCAGCCCGCTATGGTATAGAAGATAGAGCCATCCTCAAAGCTACAGGCCAGACCGTTGAGATACTCGAGGTCCGCAGGGGCGAATTTGTTCCAGACTTTGTGTATAAGGTGCGTGTGCTGGCCGAGAAACCTTCCCGTCCTTACAACCTCTCCGTCCCCGAGCACGACTTGAAGGATTTATAACTGGATAATGAGGGCTAGAAGCACTCGCCTGAGGTGACGCTGAGGTAAGCGACGTCGACGAGGGGGACGCCGGTTTCCAGGGCACGGTCCACGACGCGCAAGAGAACTTCGGCGGCGATGCCGGAGTCGGGGAAGTGGCCGTCGAGGAGGCGCGCAGCGCGGGCGATCTCATAGAAGGAGAAGCGACGCTTGTCGCCGGTAAGAGAGTAGACCACTTCGAGAACCTCGAGCCTGAGTGAGATCAGCTGTTCGAGGCGCCACCGGATCTCGTCACCTGTTAGGTTCATGGTCTGATAGAGGCGTGCGATCTCCGCGGCCTGCACGAGCGCTTGTGGGTGTTTGCTTAGGCGTGCCACCGAGCCCTCGTCCAGGTAGCGTCTCGCTGTGATCCTGGCGAGTGCGAGCTTTCCTTTGTGCCCGGCGAATCCTGCGAGCGGCCGCCATTCGTTACTAGCGGAGCCCATCGTGAGGTTCTCTGTCTTGATCTCCTTGCCCTCGACGAAGACCCGCGGTATATGCCCGCCCGCGTAATAGGCGACCTGGGTTGCCACCGCGAACGCCTTCTCGGTACTATTAGAGGCTCGGACCTCCACCCACCGCCGGACGGTGCCAGCATAGAGGCGCTCCAAGGCACGCCAGGTTGCGTCGCCCCGGAGGTCCAGCTCTCCTGGCTTCTCAGTGATTACCAAGACTTCAACGTCTCTCGACGACTCTTCGTCATCGTAGGCCACCTCGACGGTCCGAATAAACTTCTCGAAATCCTCATCGACGGCCCCCGAGAGGTAGCGTCGCCGTTCGGCGGGCAAGACATACATTAGACGGCTTTTGATTCTGCGCTCTTTGCCTTCGGCTGCCTTCAGACGGTCTATCGCCTCGTAAAGCTCCCGGCGACGGTGGTAGACCAACATGGAGAGCCGCTCCACGTCGATGTCTGTGCCGAACCCTTCGTCGGACTCCGTCCAGGCGTCATCGCGGACGGCGCATGCAGCGTCGTGGGCGTTCTCCGCCCGGATCACTGCTCTCTGCTGCTTCTCGCGCTCGAGCTGGGCTTCTCCTAACTCGCGCTCTAAGGTCTCTATCGTGGAAGACACAACAAGCCTTTCCCGCTTTTCCCGAGCCACTCTTGTGGTTTCATTCTACAGCACAATCCCAAAAGAGGTGACGTGTTAGCGGTACACTGTCTTCTCCAAAACCTTGCGCCGGAGGTGCATTGGAGCTAGGTTTTAGAAGTAAGCTTGTGGGAGGAGAGCCGTATGGACTTCAACCCCGGGGGTAGCTCCGAAAGGCCGGACGATCGATCCCTATTTGGCCGAGGAGCTGACAGGCGTATGGATGGCCCTGGGCGGGGGTCAGCAGGGAGACCGGGAGCAGAGTTCAACCTCCAGGATCCGGTTAACAGCTTCATAAGCGCGGTGCGAGCGTTGATTCTAAGCCCGGTGGGCTTCTTCCGTGGCATACCCCGGCAAGGAAACTTCGTCAACCCACTGATCTTCGTAGTAATCTGCGCCTTGGTAAGCGGGATTCTCAGCGGCATCATTGGCTTTTTAATTTCTTTGGTCTTCCGAAGCCAAGGTTTCGGAGGAGCACTTGCTAGTCTGATCGGAGGCATCATTCTTGCTCCTATAGGAGCATTGATAGCCCTGTTTATAGCGTCCGGCGTCTTTCACTTGTTCGTTCTGCTCCTCGTGAGGCCGAGCAACGCCGGATTTGAAGCAACCCTTAGAGTAGTATCCTACTCCTCGGTGACTCGGCTCATAAACTGGATACCTATCATCGGATGGATAGTTGGCTTTGTATGGGGCATCGTTCTTTGGATATTCGGCATCCGGGAGGTTCATGCAACCACCACAGGAAAGGCAGTTCTCGTCGTTCTGATCCCGGCAGTCGTACTCCTGATCTTAGGGTTTCTGTTGATCGCTATAGGCATAGGCGCCGCGCTGTTTTTTGGCAATCAGCAGCAGTTCTAGGTAGACAGCTCTTACGCCCAAGCGCGAACTGCTGGAGCTGATCGTTTTCGGCGCGACCCTGACTTTCTGATAATCGGTAATGCTCCTGCTCGTGCGCATATTCTTCGGTTGACGGACGTCACTGGCGCTCCGGGTTTTGCTTCTGATCTTCGCCGACTTTGACCCTGACCGTTGCTAGACAGCTTGTGATTTAGTGCTCGACTGCGTTGGCTACCCGGGATTTGTGCGTTGCTAGGTTGGGAATAACCCATTAGCCACCCATAATGGTGACCGTTATACTGAGCTTGGTCCAGAGCTAAGGGCAAGGAGGTTTTTGTGGCGCAGACAGTTACTCTCATACCGGGCGATGGTACCGGACCGGAGGTAACCGGGGCGACTCGTGAGGTTATTGATGCTCTCGATGTAGGCATCGAGTGGGAAGAGGTCGAGGCTGGCGAGAAGGTTATAGACGAAGAGGGCACTCCTCTGCCAGAGCACGTTCTAGAGTCTATCCGGCGCAACAAAGTGGCCATCAAGGGTCCGCTGACCACACCCGTAGGACAAGGCTTCCGTTCGGTGAACGTGGCGCTCAGGGCAGAGTTGGATCTCTACGCCAACGTCCGCCCTGCCCAGAGCCTACCCGGTATAGATTTGCCCTTCGAGAACGTAGATATCATCACCTTCCGCGAGAACACCGAAGATCTATACGCCGGAATCGAACATAAAATCGGTGACTGTGCGGGCGAGTCCATTAAGCTCATCACACGGAAAGGTACCGAACGCATCTGCCGTCTGGCCTTTGAGCAGTCAAAGGACATGGGCCGTAAGCATATCACGGTCACCCACAAGGCCAATATCATGAGGGAAACCGATGGTCTGTTCCGGGATGTCTTCTTCGAGGTCGCGGAGGATTACGAGAACGATTTCGAGGAGATCGACGAGCGGATCGTAGACAATATGGCCATGCAGCTCGCGATGAAGCCGAACGACTACGATGTACTGGTCTGCCCGAACCTATACGGGGACATCCTCTCTGACCTTTGTGCAGGCCTCACAGGCGGTCTAGGAGTGGCGCCAGGGGCGAACATTGGGGACGAGTATGCTCTCTTCGAGCCTGTACACGGCAGCACCCCGAAGTACGCCGGGCAAAACCGGGCGAACCCGCTGGCGACCATGCTCTCGGCGGTGAGTATGCTCGAGTACATGGAGTTGCAGAAGGAGGCCGAGAGAATGCAGAAGGCCATAAAACAGGCTCTCAAGAACCCCGAGAACCGTACCAAGGACCTTGGCGGTTCGGCAGGCACCAAGGAGTTCGGGCAAGCCGTAATCTCAAATCTGGAGTAGTTACTGTAATCTGCAGCGGCTCTTGAGCTGCTTGTAAGCAGTTGCGCCGCATGCTAAATTAGCACCGCACGCGCGCAATGCGGAAGTAGCTCAGCTGGTAGAGCATCACCTTGCCATGGTGAGGGTCGCGGGTTCGAATCCCGTCTTCCGCTCTGACCCCGGGCCGAAATGCCGACTGGTGGGCCGGTGCCGAGGTGTTGGCGGCATGGCCGAGTGGTTAGGCAAGGGTCTGCAAAACCCTGCACCCCGGTTCGATTCCGGGTGCCGCCTCTCGGAAGGGATGCGAAAAAGAGATATTAGTACGGGCGATTAGCTCAGGGGGAGAGCGCTTCCTTGACGCGGAAGAGGTCAGTGGTTCGAATCCACTATCGCCCACTCTGGAAGCTGGTCAGCTAAGGGCCGGTTTAGCGACCGGTCCTTTCGCGTTCCGCGCTTCGTTAGGCAGAGCCGCTCTTTAGGTCTGGTATTACAATCTCGGTTTGACTTGAACGATAGCAAGGCGTTTGGAGGAACGGATCGTGGCTGAGGTGAAGCTGCCCGACGGTAGAGAGCTGGAGGTAGAGCCCGGCGAGAAGGCGTGCGATGTGGCGGCGAAGATCGGGCCGCGCTTGGCTCGCGATGCCGTGGTCGCGCGGCTAAACGGTGAACTCGTAGACCTCGATGCTCCTCTTGACGGCGGCGGAGCCTTCGAGGTTGTCACCAAGGACTCGCTCGACGGTCTCTACGTCTTGCGGCATTCGACGGCACACGCGATGGCCCAGGCGGTGACGGAACTGTATCCGGGCAGCAAGCTGACCATAGGTCCGCCCATAGAGAACGGCTTCTACTACGACATCGAGGTAAACGGGCGCATAACCGACGAAGACCTGCCGCGCATCGAGGAGAGGATGCGTGAGATCGCCGCCCGTGATCTCCCCATCGAGCGCGAGGAGGTCTCCAAGGCCCAAGCCGAGGCGCTCTTTGCGGACAACCCGTACAAGCTGGAGATCATCTGCGATCTCGAAGACGGGGATATCTCGATCTACCGCCAGGGGGATTTCTACGACCTCTGCGTCGGCCCGCACGTGCCGAGCACCGGCCGTCTCGGGGCGTTCGGGTTGCGGAGCATCGCCGGGGCCTACTGGCGCGGTGATGAAAAGAACCCGATGCTCACCCGCATCTACGGCACCGCCTGGCCGACGGAGAAGGAACTCAAGACGTACCTCCGCAGGCTGGAGGAGGCCCGGGCGCGGGACCATCGCAAGATCGGTAAGGACCTGAAGCTCTTCACCTTCTCGCCGGACGTCGGCGTGGGAATACCGCTCTTCCTACCGAAGGGCGAAACCCTCAGGCATCTCATGGAGGAATACGTGCGCGAGGTCCAGACCCGCCACGGCTACCAGCACGTCTGGACGGGGAATCTGGTCAACGAGCGACTCTACGCCAGAAGCGGACATCTAGAACACTACAAGGACGCCATGTTCCCGCCGATGGTTGATGGCGAGACGCGCTACCGCCTGAAGCCGATGAACTGCCCGAGCCACATGACGCTCTACAACATGGAGGCCCACTCGTACCGGGACCTCCCCTTGCGCTACGCCGAGTTCGCGACGCTCTACCGCTACGAGAAGAGTGGGGAACTCTCTGGCCTCACCCGCGTGCGGGCGCTTACCCAGGACGACGCGCACGTCTTCTGTACCGAAGCTCAGATCCAGGAAGAGTTCGCGCGGGCGCTTTTGATCATCCGGGAGGTCCTGGACACCTACGGCTTCGAGGATTACAGGGTCCGCCTCTCCTTGCGCGACCCGGATAACACAAAGTACATCGCGGATGATGAGAAGTGGAGCCGGGCCGAGCGCGCCCTGCGCGACGCCCTCGACGCTGCCGGCATCTCCTACGAGGCCGTCTCCGGAGAGGCGGCATTCTACGGCCCGAAGGCCGACTTTATGGCGAAGGACGTGCTGGGGCGGGAGTGGCAGCTCTCGACGATCCAGGTGGACTTCATCCAGCCCGCCCGCCTGGGGTGCGAGTACATCGGCGAGGACGGCAACCCGCACACGCCGGTGCTCCTGCACCGGGCCGTAACGGGGACGACGGAGCGCTTCATGGCGGTCCTCATCGAGCAATATGGAGGTGCGTTCCCGCTGTGGCTCTCGCCGCTGCAGGCGGTGGTGATACCCGTGGCGGATCGGCATCTCCCCTACGCCCGCGAGATAGGGGAGAGGCTCAAAGCGCAGGGTCTGCGG
>JAFAPF010000457.1 GCA_019247245.1 Rubrobacter sp.
CGCCACCGACAAGCTTGTCGGATGGGCGCTGCTCGAAGGACGATTGCCGATATCCGAGCACATCGTGATGGTGAGCGGCCGCAGTAGCTTCGAGATCCTGCAAAAGTGTCTGACCGCAGAAGTACCCATAGTGTGCGCGATCTCCGCCCCGAGTAGCCTGGCCGTGGATGTGGCCCGGCAATTCGGTATGACGCTGGTGGGCTTTCTCCGAGGCAAGCGCTTCAACGTATATAACGATCATGCAAGAATCCGGCCATAAACCAAGGAGACGCAAGCAACCTGCTAGCTTCGGCGCGCTACCGAGGCCGGTCAGACGTTGGCTCAGGCATCGGTGCAGAGTGTACGGAGTTCTTGTAGCCTCTATATTCTCGTTCTGGTAAGGAGAGCACAGAGGTAGCCCAAAGAAGGGCTCAGAGACCCATCGGAGGTAGCTAGCAGCAGACGATAATACCTTCTCACCTACCGGGGGAGTTAAACATTAAAGACCAGTGGCTTCCCCAGCCTTTTTGCTTGCCGTGTACAGTCGGGCGGCGGAACCTCAAAGTCTATGAGAGACTTTAGACATATGGAGCCAAGGCGAAGACGGAGACTAACCGGGTTCATAGTCGCGTTACGCCGCATCATGGAAGCCCGCGCTATGTACAGCTGGGACGACCTCTTTTATGCCTTGGAGCGCGTGCGGTATCCGCGTGACTACGAAACGGTAATGCAATACGCGTACGGGGAGCAATTCGTCGAAGAGACGTTCATGCGGTATATCGCGCGAGCCCTCTCCTTGAGAAAGGATGAGAGAGAGAGGTTGGCCTACGCCTGGGCTTACCTGCAAGGGCAAGACGACGAGCCGAAAACCCACCTGCACGAAGCGGCCATAACCTTAGGATGGGACGAGGAAAAGAAGCAGAAAGCTGCTTACCATTACTTGTTCGGACCTGTACCTACCTAGGCGAAGCACCCATGGCTGAAAAGCGACTCTTAGCAGCAGAGGAAGTAAGCCGAGAATGAACTAGACAACATTAAACTGAGCACCCCAAGCTTTCGAGAACTGTTCTCGGTGACTGGTTTTTTCGGCATTAGGGGATGGTACGTTCTTGGGGTGCAGCCACGATGGTTGCCTACACAGCTAAGGAACCCGGCCCCTTAAACGACAACACCGCACATCAGGATGGTGAAAACAAGATCCATCGGCTGTAGCTTAACGATGGTTATGGTTGAGGGTGGCACCCCACAGCTATCACCGTAGCTTCTACTTTAGCTTTAAGCTGGAGCGCATTTCCCGTGCGGACGCTGCGAGTGAGGCGTTCGTCTACATGGGGTTTTCCGGTTTACCTAAACCGGACGCTGTTGAAGCTGTTGGGATCGTCCGTTATGACAAACTGGCGGTTCCCCGGGCTGATGTCTTCTAGGTCGACGGGAGCAGTGGTTATATTCGACGTATGGCACTCAAACGCTGAGAGTCGTACGACCTCAAACGTCAAGGCGGTGGTAGGAATATCGCACGCTAGGCCGGAGCCTGGCGGTCCGTCTCCTAGAGAAGTATAAGTCCCCGAGGGAGCTGTGAACGGTGCGCCGGAGCATGACAAAGTGCCTCCGGGATCGCGCACCGTGAAGCTATCAACGGTCTGTGGTGGGACGAGGACGATAGTCTGTGTAGCAGCGCGGGGGCGACCTGTGCCACAGCGGGTACCGCGTAATCGTCGCCACCATCATCAGCACTGTCGCCAGCAGCGTCAACTTCTCCTGCAACTTGTTCGCCCCCTTCCGGTAGCCTCTCAGCGAGAGATGTTACGCACAGCGTAAGCAAGGGTCAAACAAAAGCAATGGCAACCCCGTCGTAGACGATAGGTGTAGCTTCTTTACCGGTCGTTGCTTTAACAAGGGTTTTAGAAAAGATCCATCGGGGGATAACATACGTACATGAAGTACGTAGCTACGAATGGTGGGGTCTATCACCCTACCTCGATGAGAAGGAGGTAGTACATATGAGGCGCATGCTTTTGGTTCTGGCGATGGTGACGGTGCTGGCCGTGGCAGCCCTCCCCGCCATAGCGCAGCCCATCATCGGCCAGGGGTTCTCGGAGAGGCGCATAACTAGCGGTCCCGCGTCGCCTAAGGCCGTCATCAGCAATAGTGGCAACAACGCCAACCTGTGTCCCACGGTTCAGCAAACCGCCAACACCGGTAACGTTGCAAACGAGCAGGGTGTTACCCAGTACGATACCACAACCGGTGACATAGACTTCGGAGGCAGCTCGATCACCATAACCCCCGACACTACGGCAGATTGCACGCAGACTATCGAGCAGTCAGCAGCTGCCTAAGGGTTAACCCAAAAGGGTGTCGAAACTAACGGCGAGGGCCGGGGCTAATAGCCCCGGCTCTCTTTCTTGAGAGGTAACTCACAGATAGGCGATGCAAGCGGCAACTATGGCTGTGGTGCCGCGGACTTCACTTTCGAATAGGTGTCGTCCGTTGACCTCGATTCGGCCGATACCAGCTCCAACCTTCTTTTTGCACTCTGGAAGGGCCTGAGTTTGCGACGATCTAGAACTCCCGACGGCTCATTTTTTCGGCCAAGCCGGGCTATCAGGCCTGCGGCATTATTCTTGGCCTCTCTGACTCCTCTCCACAGACTCCCTTATAATGGTCCTCATATCCTCCTCGGAGCTCCCTCCAGGCCTCACGGCGCCCGCGGCTTTCCGGAGCAAACCCTTAGCCCTATCCGCCAGTCCTTTATCTTCCTCGCCACTGTCCTCTTCCGGCAAATGCTCCTGCACACACGTGTTTATCTTGTCGCGGAACTCTTCTCGGTCGAGGTCCGAGTAGATTTCCGACATATCGTCCACGAACGCCTCAATGGCCAGGTCCGTGTCGCTGCTTGTCTTACGATTGGGAAGGTGCTCCGCTTCCGACACCACATCTCCTTTCGCCGCTAAACGCCCCTTCGGTAGAAATAACTTATTCCGCTGTATTGCCCCGACTTCTCCTCCGGTAAACAAAAGGCGGGAGCCCTTTAGACAACCTCGGCCCGATAGGTAGATTGCAGCTAAAAGGGAACGTAAAAGGCAATCCCTAGGGTGTACAGTACCATTACCATCAGCCAGCCAGCTACGCCACCGATGATGCAGACCAGTATGGTGACAAGGTTGGCGGGGACAGGCGGCGAGAGGAATAGATGGGACAACACGAGTAGAACCAACCCGAGGCCCGCGTTGAAGATGAGCACCGGCAACACGTCCGCGAACCTCACCAGGACCAGGACTGCCCCTACTACTACCAACACGAGCACAATTATTTCCATGAACTACTACCTACCCGCAGTATTCATCTTTTAAGAAGCAGTGCAACTCCACGTCACAATTTAGTCAGTCCTCGCCGGACTCATACCAAGAGCGCCAGCAAACTTAGCTAGGAACCGGGGTTTTCAGTTTTTATCTCAGTCATCTTTCGTGGAGGACGCTTCGGATATCCACTTGAGCTCGCGTAATGCGCCCGTGAGCTTGGCCTCGGCCTCCTCAGGGGTGATGCTCATGGTATAGATCGTGGCACAGTTGCCGCTTTCGGACCAGCCAATGGCTTCGGCCACGTAAGCATCCCCGTAACGTTTGGTCCAGTACTGTTGACATACAGTTCCATCTTTCGCACCCTCCACTTTTGTACTTCATGTTGCCTGGAATAGGTAACAAAACGGTGACACTCCGGTAACAAAAAAGGACAATTTTCGGAGACCCTAACGCGAACATGCCACGGTTATCTTGGGTACCTTTCGCTATGCACCCGTAACGCTGCAAGAGTGCGACGGTTACTTCGAGCCCGAGAAGGTAGGCGCAACCGCCTGACCACCGTCCTGGCCAGCAGTAAGAACAAAACGAGAATCCCGAGCGCCAACAGCACCTTCCAGCAACCGAATGGAACTACGTCAGAGCCCCACAAAGAAGCGGTGGTGTCCCTCAGCGCAGCGACCGGACTCATCATCACCATTAGCAGCACTGTTGTCAATACCATGCTTCTCTCAAGAACGCCCCGAGCGCTCTTCTTCGAGCTTATTTACCCTGACGCCCCATGCTTGTGAGATCACAAAGCACTGTAGGGTAAGCTTACACCCTACGGATATGGCAAGCTTACCCTGCTTTGCCTTATAATCTCACCCGACAAACAGCGCGTCGGCTGCAAAGGAAGAGGGGGACTGCGTAGTGAGATGTATCTTGTTAGGTTCTATCCTAGGCAACTGGTTCTATTATCAGTTGCACTGTTACTACCAAAATCCTGGAGACGGCTGGTTCAGGACACACGAAAGCTGGC
>JAFAPF010000153.1 GCA_019247245.1 Rubrobacter sp.
ATGGATAGAAGCTGTCCTCATAAACTCACAGTAGCATGCGGTGTGGTTGCGGCAGTAGGCATTATAGAAAGATGAAATCCTATTCCTAGGCCTGAGCATCGAGATAGTAGACTCCATCTGCTCTACTTGCCACCCTGTTTCCTGATCTCAACCCTATCGAAGGGGCGTCGTCGAAGATCAAGTGGTTGCTGAGGGCATCGCAGCCCGAACGAGAGAGACGTTGGTGGAGGCCACAGGTAAGACGCTCAACGTGGTAAGTTACTGGGACGTACGAGGCCCTCCTTCGCTCACTACGGTTACGACGGACTGACGCATCATCTATGAAAGACGCTCTCAGAAGCTTCGAGGACACAGAGAGTCTTGCTCCTCATCCCTGCGTTTTGGCTTTCTCCTTCTCTTGTTCTATAACTTCGGGTGGCTTGGCTTCTGTTTTGTCGAATTCCTCTCTGCTGCTCAGCCCCGCTTTGAACTCTTGGATGCTTCGTCCGAGGCTCCGACCCATCTCCGGTAGGCGTTTGGCCCCGAAGAGCAACAGGATTATGAGCATGAGCAGTAAGAGGTGGGTAGGTGACTCAAGACCTGTGAACATAGTAGACTTCATCCTTTCTTCTCAGGGAAGGGCTTCTTATCGGCTTCGACTTCGGAAGTAGTGCTTGTTAGCTCATCTTTGAGTTCGGCCTTATACGCTTGGATATCCCGAAGAATCCGGCCGAGGTTGCGGCTCATCTCTATAAGGCGGCTGGGACCGAAGACTGCTAGGGCTACTAGCACAACGAAGAGCAGGTGCGCAGGATGTAAGAGATCAAGCATAGAGAGATGGTCTTTGGTTAGCGACGAGCATCTCTATAAGCCACCCATCAGGAAATCTAGGGCAACAGCGGCGGTCCAAGACTGGCTGATAGAGCCTAGAGGCTCGCCGGTATAGGGATCAAAGTACTCTCCAAATCCCTCGCTTTCAAGCTGCTTCAAAGATGCCCGTCGCAGATCTTCGGCTCTTTCCCGTTCGCCGTTGCGCCGCAGTGCCCGCCACAGGAGCCAATTTATGACCGGCCAGACCGGCCCTCGCCAATACCTACGTGGATGAAATGCAAGCTCTTCGGGACTTGTGCTCGGCGGGAGGGGCCACCGTAGTCCGGATGATGCCTTAAACGCCGTAGAATCGAGAACGCCAAGGAGGGCTTCCAACCGCTCGGAGCTTTGCTGACCCGCTATAAGCGGAGCAAAGCCAGCCACCGTGCGCACCCGCAGTGGCTTGGCCGCCCGCAGATCGTAGTCCAGGCACAGCTTGAGGTTCTCATCCCAGCATGCCGCGAGGCCCTGACGACCACGCTCGGCCCACCCGACTATAAGCTCCCACTCGCCGTCAGAAGCTCCAACCACTTCGGCTATGTCTAGTAACGCTTCGTTAGCGTCGACTAGGATCGCGCTGAAGAGAACGTCCTTTACCAAAAAAGGGTTGCAGCGATAGATGTTTCGCTCGTCGCAGCTAGCCCTCCTTATAAGCTTCACGAGCCAGAGATAGCGGTCATAGTCTGTTGTTGTAGGTCTCTGAGAGACATCTTCGACGTGCTGGAGATCGTAGCGAGGGTAGGGCACTAAGTCCCCGACCTCCACCGCTGACAAAGGAGCGTCCCACCGCGGGGAGTTATCGGTCCCGCTCTCCCAAGGGTGATAGATGGTAACTAGCCCGGACCCCTCCGGGTCGCGAGCAGTGGCGAGATACCGGTGCCAGGCAAAGAGATGGGGATAAATGTCGTGTAGGAAAGCGATTGTTTCTTGGCGCGTCTGCTCGTCTTCATGCTTGGCGGTATCCCAGATACGTGAGACGGCAATAGCGTGCACCGGCGGCTGACACAAGCAGCTTGTATAAGGTGGTGCAGGAGGAGCATAAGGCGAGGCAGCAGCACAAGCCCAGTAATGGCCATCAGGATAATAGCTCTCTGGAGGAGCCTCAGGGTTGAAGACGATGTGGGGAACCTTGCCGGTCTTCCACTGATGGGCGAACAAGGTACGCAGTTCGCGAGCAGCACGACCGATATCGAGGTGCGCAAGACCAATGGCTATGAACGCGCTGTCCCAGCTCCACTGGTGCGGATAGAGATCAGGGGCGGCCCTGGTCCAGTCCCCCATATCGTTTTGGTGCAGGACCTTTTCTGCCTGCACAGCCAACTCTTTGTGCTTCTCAGCAATTTCTCTCGGAGAAGGCTTCGCTTTCAGCACTTGCTGCTCATCTCCTTTTGCATCACTTGGCGTTCTCTTCTTCGTCGGTCATGATCGTCTCGTCTTATATTGAATATGGCCCTACTGGGGTAATAACCGCCATGCCACTCACAACGAGGGCGACGCAACATAGCATTATAGACGTAAGCCCTAGAGCTAGACTTAAGCGGTCTTCCTTGTGTAACGCGGAGTAACAGCTCAGCGTTCCTAGTATGATGCCCAGAAGTTCTATTGAGACTCCTTCCACCGAGAACGGCCCCACCAAAGCGCACGCCACCCCGGAAAAGGATAGTGCTATACCGACGAATGATCTTTCACCTTTACCGTCGCCTTTAGCTATCGTGCTCATGTCCCCAACACTCCTCTTCTCTAACGTGCTTTGCAAGCTGCAGCTAAGTGCCACAGCCGGGATCTAACAGGAGTTCATGTGATCGCAACCCTTACGGTGTGGTAGCCAGTAGCGCCAGAGGGATGAGGAGGAGTCTCTTCAGCCGTCTGGGTTTCTCCTTGGCCGTCTGTAGCACGTACTTTAAGCGTGTAGCTGCCGGGTTTTGCATCCCAATCGTAGACGTACTGACGCCAAGTATCCATGTCGAGCTGATCGGCAAGCTTTGCATCATCCCAGCTCTCCCCACCGTCGGTGGAGACCTCGACACGCTGGATGCCGCGGTGGGGAGCCCAGGCGACACCGCCTACCGGTGTGGCACCAGCAGACAGGCGGTCACCCTCTTTGACGGTATCGATACGAGACTGGGTTTTGACCGGGCCTTCCTTCGACCACGTTCTCTGAATCCAGTAGGCGTTGAAGTCCCAATTGGTTAGCTCTATCTCGGTGAGCCACTTGGTGGCCGAGACGTACCCATAGAGACCCGGTACGACGAGACGCACCGGATAGCCGTGCTTGACAGGTAGCTCGTCACCGTTCAGGCCGAAGGCGACTAGCGCCTGGCGACCGTCGAGCGCTATGTTCGTCTTGAAGCCCGACGTCCAGCCGTCGACGCTTCGGCCCACGAGCTGCTCGGAGGCGCTAGAGATCTTGTCGCTACTAACACCGGCTTCCGACAGTACGTCGGAGAGCAGTACCCCGGTCCAGCGCCCGTTCGAGACCAGCCCACCCCCTACCTCGTTGGAGACGCATGAGAGCGTAATGTCCGCCTCGCGCGTCGACATCGAGAGCAGATCCTTGTAAGAAAGCTCGATGGGGTTGTCGACCGCCCCCTTAACGTTAAGCGACCAGCTGTCGACGTTTATCCGAGGAGAAACGAGGTTTGTATCTATAAGGTAGAAGTCCTTGGCCGGCGTTATAAGAGGCGGCATGCCAGGCACGTCTATCGACGCTCCGGCAGGAGGAGGTGCCAGCGTCTCCTGGGTAGCGGCTCCGGCCCCGGAAGCCGAAGTCTGCGGCAGCTTCAAGGGCGCAGTACTAGATGTACCTGATTCACGTCCGCCGGCCAATGCTCGCCCCACGCCCGCAGCAGCCATGCCTGCCACCGCTGCGCCACTGCTGAGCAGAAGAAAATTCCGACGACTAACTGCTAGCCCACCAGCTGAGTGGGCCTCTTTTGACCTCACTTCCTCAGAGCGTGGCTCACCGTCTGATCCCAGCAGTTCGGGCTGTGATACGGCTAAGGTTCGAAGTCCGGAGGTATACAGCAAGAAACTGCTAATGACGCTACCTATGCCTAGTGCTACCACATCAGCAAGCACCGTAGCGGCGGGGGCGGCTGACGGATCAGCTAAGGAGGCCGCGATAGCGACCGCTGCCAGAGCTCCTACACCAATAATGGAACCAATCCGAGACCTGAGGCTGAGGTATGCCAGAAGGCCGGCGAGCACCAGCGTGGAGAGCACCAGAAACGTAATCAGGGTTGGGGTATCTGCCTTGCCAAGGGTTTCGATGGCTTTGGTCGCGAACCCACCCGGTGTCAATTCTATGATCTGCTGAGCCACCGCCACCAGTACCGACGGAACAGACTGATAGAGGCCGTGGACCAGCTCCGCTATACCGAGGGCCACTGCCATCCCCGCGGCACCAGCGACGAAAGTTTTAAGCTTAGCGTTCATACCTCTGCTCTCCAATGCTGTCTACCACTATCCAGCCCTTCGAACTGCTCTATGGTTAATGTACGACTGAGTTATTACTTGGCCCTTACACAACTATTAACGTTTTATTACGTTTATGGAAGCGCCCTGGGCTATCGTCAGCCTTGACCTAGCAGAGGTTGTTAGGGAAGGTTCGCCGATGGTAGCTCGCACCGCTCGTTTCCAATATGGTTACGGATACCGCTTAACATTAAGAACCCATCACCGGGCTGTCTATGTTCTTAGGCTTCCTGCCGTACTAGCAGCAAAGCGACCGTAAGACTAAAGCTTCTAGTAGTCTAGAAGCCTTACGCCCGGCGCAACGTGAATCCGAACCGCGAGCCGCTCCCAAGGCGACTCTCTACCTTCATGGTGCCCCCGTGCGCCTCTACAAGGCCCCGGGCTATGGACAGCCCAAGTCCAGCGCTGGAAGCACCTTCCTTACGGTTAGGAGAGCGCGACCGATCACCTCGGAAGGAGCGCTCGAAGACGTGTGGAAGATCCGCAGGATTTATCCCGGCGCCCGTGTCGGCAACCTCTACCCAGACCATGTCTCTTTGCGGTCTGGCCCGTAAGGCTATCGTGCCATCGGCAGGAGTGTACCGAAGGGCATTGGATACAAGGTTGTAGAGTACG
>JAFAPF010000158.1 GCA_019247245.1 Rubrobacter sp.
CAAGGAGTGCGGAATATACCGACACCGGAACGGGCGGTAAAGCTGCTAGCGGACTATGGTGCTCCTTCGGAGATAATCGCTGCTCACGACCGGCCGCTGTACAGCCTGCCCATGGCCCCCGTGGTAGCCATAGCAGAGGCAGGATGAAAAAGATGAGCCGGAGTCTTGGGGAGTTCGGCGCCATGAATCAAGACAGCACTTCACCCTTTGGAACGCCCCTAGGATTCAGCTCGGGTATATAGGTGCGCGCCAGTGTTTTCGACGTTTTTACAACCCGCACGCCGCCCGTCGCGTATAGTATAAGGCTATATATCTGTATAAGGTTATACATCTGTACAAGAGCCCGCAACGAGCGCTATTCGGAGACGTATGATCCTTAAGGAGCTGTTTAACACCCTCACCGAAGAACTTGGCGCCCAGCGACTGACACCGGGAGAACCGGGACGTCCTGTCAACGGTCTGGCGGTGGATGAAGAGGCCGACGGCTGGCTCGCCTCCGACGAGGTCGTCGTGACCTCCAGGAAAACGCTAGATATCCGGTTCCTGGCCGCCGTCGCGCAAGAGGGCGCGCCCGCGGTCGTGTGGCGCAGCCGAAGCGAGACCTCGGAGGAGGCGGTAAGACACGCCGAGGAGCTCAGCCTAGGACTTCTTGTCGTCCCCCCAGGTGTGCCGCTGCGTGCGATGCTTTCCTTGTTCGCGCAGAATGGGGAAGGGAGCGAGCTCTTACGATATTCTCACGAGGCGGCGCGGGCCCTCATCGAGAGCGCGGGAGGCGAAGGCTCCACATCGAAGCTGGCCGACAAGCTCGCGGGTCTCCTCGGCCGCTCCGTTGTAGTCGAGGACTCGGTCGGTCGCCTGCTTGCTGGCGGCGATCCTGCGAAAGGGAAATCCGGTTCGCAAGCCTTGATCTCCACCCTCGAGACGCATGAGCTGCGGGCTTCGAGAGGCTCCGGGGTGGAGGAAACTCGCCGCGACCGGCGCGACCGCTACGCGCGCCTACCAAACAGTTTCCTCTCGGTACCTGTAGAGCGGTGGCGAGTAGCCGAAACGGAGCTCTTCTGGACGCCTATCGGCAGTACCCGCCTCCCGGCTGGCTACCTCTGGGTAGACTTCGCGGGCCATCCCCTGGGCCCAGAGGACGTGGTGGTACTGTACTGGGCCACACGCGCCCTCGAAGCCGAGCTCGGCAAGGAGCGGGTACGCTTGGAGACGGAGCTCGGAGTCCGGGGAGACTTCGTGGACGATGTCATCTCGGGGCATCACGGCTCGGTAGACCTGCTGCTCCAGCGCGCCCGATACCTGGGTGCCAACCTCTCCTCAGGTGCTCTGACGGTTGTCGTGGACATAGACAACTTCGCCGGCTATCTAGGACGGCGGCGGATGAAGGAGTCGGCGATCCAGGAGCTAAAAAAGCGCCTAGCCGACGCCGTGCGTATCCAGACGCGAACCTTGTTCTCAAACTACCTACTCGGGCCGCGCTCGGACAACGTCATCCTGTTTCTAGGGCCATCCGACGACGTCCCGGCCGGGGAGATCATGGAGAAGGCCCTGAACCTCGCCTCTCTCGTCCAGCGCTACGTGAAAGGCCTGTTGCCGGATCTTACAATCTCCGTCGGCATCGGGCGCTTCAAGACAGACCCAGCGCTCCTCTCGGACGCGTACACGGAGGCGGAGGTCGCTTTGGAGATCGGGAATCGCATCAGTGGCCCCTCTTCGATCTCGACCTTTGAGCAGACGGGCACCTACAAGCTACTGTTCCGGGTACTCCAAGACGACCCCGAAGAACTAGAATCGTTCTACGCAGAGACTCTGGGTCCGGTAGTCTCCTACGACTCACGCTACGGGACAGAGCTCGTGCAAACCCTAGTGACCTTTCTCGGCAACGATGGCAGCACGGCCAAAACCGCCGCCGAGCTCTTCGCCCACCGCCATACCATCCGTTACCGCCTAGAACGCATCCGCGAGCTGACGCACCTGGACGTGGATAAGAGCGAGGACCGCGAACGCCTCACGCTGGGAATCAAGGCCATGCAGCTCCTGGGGCGTGCACCCGAAAAACCTTCAAGCTTCGTCGACCGCTAGCTAGCTTTTCCCGTAGGGATAATGGTGTAGGCTGTTTTGAGGCCGATGTTTATACATTGGGCCAAAGACCCTGGAAGGTCGATGAACGTAGACTATGTTTAGCTTGTAGATACCCCGTTCAAAGGAGGCTCTTTGAAGAGATTTGTTCTGTTATCAGCTATGGTAGTGTTGCTGGTAGCCACGACCCCAGGCCTAGCCCTAGCAGGCGATACGGCAACGACCGCGGGTACATCGACGATTGAGGATGTTTCCCTCGCCGTGGACACCGTCTGGGTGATTGTGGCGGCGCTCCTGGTCCTATTTATGCAGGCGGGCTTCGCGATGCTCGAGGTAGGTTTCTCCCGGATGAAGAACGTCGGGAGCGTGGTGGCGAAGATCCTGGCAAACATGGGCATAGGGCTTATAGCTTACTGGGTCGCGGGCTTCGCATTCGCTTTCGGCGACGGCGGCTCCCTCAACCCCCTCATCGGCCTCCAAGGCTTCTTCACCGACCCAGGTGCAGACGCGAACGCCACCTTCGCCGGGCTTTCATGGACGGCGGTGCCACTCTCGGCCAAGTTCCTCTTCCAGGTTGCCTTTGCACTAGTCTCTCTGGCGATTGTATGGGGGACTATGCTCGAGCGGACCAAGTTCGCTGTTTATCTGATCTTCGCGGCCGTCTTTGCCGGGTTTATCTACCCGACCGTCTCGCATTGGATCTGGGGCGGCGGTTGGCTCACCGATCTTGGGATGCAGGACTTCGCAGGCTCGACCGTTGTTCACTTGCAGGGCGCGATGGCGGCGCTCGCCGGGACGCTCCTGCTCGGACCGAGGATCGGCAAGTACGACGAGGCGGGCCGTCCACAGACGATCCCCGGCCACAACATGCCGCTTGCTGTGCTTGGGGTATTGATCCTCTGGATCGGCTGGTGGGGCTTCAACCCCGGCTCGACGTTGTCCGCCGTAGGAGCGCCGTTCGCCGACATAGCGCTCACCACCAACCTCGCCGCCGGTGCGGGCGTCCTCGGGGCGATGGCCATGAGCTACGTCTACCGACGCAACGTCGACGTCGGGATGGCCGGCAACGGCGCGATAGCGGCGCTCGTTGCCATCACCGCCGCCTGCGCCTTCGTGGACCCCTGGGCCTCGATAGTCATCGGGTTCGTGGCCGGCATAGTCATGTACGTGACACTGCTCTCCGTAGACAGGATCGGCGTTGATGATCCTCTAGGAGCCATCGCAGCCCACGGCATGGGCGGGATCTGGGGCACGCTTTCGTGTGGCCTCTTTGCCACCCCCGCGCTGGCGGAATCGGTGGGGGCCGGCCAGGGCGGCCTCTTCTACACAGGGAGCTTCTACCAGCTTGGTATCCAGGCCTTGGGTATCGTCACGGCCGGAGCATTTACCTTTATAACTTCCTACGCGGTCTTCGCGGTGCTCAAGGCGACCATCGGCTTGCGAGTTAAACCTGAGGAGGAGCTCAACGGCCTTGACATCTCCGAGCACGGCGTCTTTGGCTACGCTGAGCAGCTCGTCGCCACCGATCCTAACGGTAGTGCTCGCACGCTCCCCGATCCGCTGGAGAGAACCATCGGAGGAACAGGCTAAAGAGCCCGTAAAACCTGACCTGGCCGGCGCACGATAGCCGGCCGAGCACTCCTTACCGAGAGAACCCGGAGACCGCTCCGGGTTCTCTTCCGGCGTTCTGTACAATAGGGTTCCGTAGATCAGGAAAGCAGGTATGGAACAAAGACCGATAGCGCAAGGCACCGGCACCGGCAACAACGTGCTCAGCGTCTACTCTGACCGGGTAGAGCTCAGCTCCGGGTTTCCGGGCCAGAACACCACCTCTGTAGGGCTCAAGCAGATCGCGAACGTCTCTATCCAGGGCTGGGTAAACTGCACCCTCACCATCGAGATCAACGACGGACGCCGCCTCAACCTCGAACGAATGGCGCTTCCCGACGCTCGGCAGATAAAGGCTGTGATCGAACGCCAGAAACGTATGGCTGGACTCCACGAGTAGCTCCAACCGCAGGAGCAAAGATTTTTACTGCCGTTAGCCTCCGTCTGTACGCACGTACGGGTTACGCAGCAGAAACAGGCCGTACCCAACAAAGCCCAACGTGCTGGCGACAGCAAGCAGCAGGATCAGGTACGGCACAGCTCCGGGCGTCGAGATCTGGCCAGCGAAGCTGAGCACGGCATGGACCAGCATCGCGGGCCAGACAGAGGCGGTGCGCCACCGCAGCGCCGCATACATGAATGCTCCGCAGGTGGCGGGTACCGTTAATACAACCGCCTCCGGCCAGGGGCCCGACAGCATGGACACACCAAAGTATAGCGCGCCGTAGAGCAGCGACGTAGTTAACACCGCCCGCATCAGCCCCAAGCATACCAACGCCCGCCATATAACGCCGCGGTAGAGTGCTTCTTCGGCGAAAGCCGTAACGAGCGCGCCGAACAGCACCGAGGCGAGGAACACTGGTCCCGAGATCTGTACGCCGCCGGAGAAGGTCATCGCACTGACTAGTAGCGGGAACCACAGAAGATGCAAGTTCCGCCATCGCGAAGGCCGGCTGAAGCCAGCCTCGCACCACCAACCCAGCCGTGTAAGCAGGGTAATGACGAGCAGAGCTGCCAGCACCCGAAATAATATCTCGAAGCTTATTATGGCGTAAAGGCCTCGTTGTTGGTCGGAAAGCGGCAGTTTAAGCTCAGGTGGCAGGTCTGCTACGTTCGAAACTACGGTTTCCGGCAAGATGCTCCTGCTGACGAACGCGAGGGCGAACAATACCAGGGTGAGCAACAAGGAGAAGGTAAAAGGACAGCGGGTTATGAAGCCCTTCATGAGATGTATACCTTCCGAGGGGTACCAACAATGGTCATCGTTAAGGCTTCGGGCTGTAGAGCACCGGCGAACTGGCGCTTACGCTTCAGGTCGACAGACCGCGGCCTTACGGGGTTACCTCTTGCAGCTGGCGCTGCAGGTCTTTGATCTCATCCCTGAGCTTGGCCGCGTACTCGAATTTGAGCTCCTCGGCGGCTTCGAGCATCTCGGCTTGAAGCTCGACGATAAGGTTTTGTAGCTCGGCAGTATCACGCGGAGCCTCGCGGGCATTCTTTTTATTGGTTTTATAGAGGCCCCTGGCTTCGGCAGCGATCAGAATATCGGAGACACCCTTCTTGATTGTAGCCGGCACGATGCCGTTGCGCTCGTTGTAGGCTATCTGAATCTCACGGCGCCGGTTGGTCTCGCTTATGGCGGCTTGCATCGCCTGGGTCATCCTGTCAGCGTACATGATAACCCGCCCGTTAACGTTGCGCGCCGCGCGGCCGATGGTCTGGATGAGCGCTCGCTCACCACGCAGGAAACCTTCTTTGTCGGCGTCGAGTATGGCGACGAGGGCTACCTCGGGAAGGTCGAGGCCCTCACGCAGAAGGTTGATGCCCACGAGCACGTCGAACTCGCCGGTACGCAAACCGCGGATGATCTCGATACGGTCAAGCGTCTCTATGTTGGCATGCATATAGCGCGCCTTAAGGCCATGCTCCAAAAGGTAATCGGTTAGATCCTCAGCCATTCTTATGGTCAACGTGGTGACGAGGACCCGTTCGTCGCACTCGATGCGCTTTGCGACCTCCTCGAGCAGGTCGTCTATCTGATTCCTGGTAGGTCGTACGTCGACCTCGGGATCCACAAGCCCGGTGGGGCGGATGATCTGCTCGACTATCTGTTCGGAACGCTCGAGCTCGTAGGGCCCAGGCGTGGCAGAGACGAGGACCATCTGGTTCGTCTTGAGGAGGAACTCCTCCCATTTGAGGGGTCGGTTGTCCAATGCGCTCGGCAATCGGAAGCCGTACTCGACGAGCGTGGACTTGCGCGAGCGGTCACCCTTGTACATACCCTGGATCTGGGGCAAGGTAATGTGCGACTCGTCTATAAAGGTCACGTAGTCATCCGGAAAGTAGTCGAGCAGCGTGTACGGCGTCGAGCCCGGCAGGCGACCGTCTAGGTGCCGCGAGTAGTTCTCTATCCCGGAGGTGTAACCGAGCTCCCGCATCATCTCCAGGTCGTACAGTGTGCGCTGCCTGAGCCGGTAAGCTTCGAGCACCTTGCTTTCACTCTCCAGCTCCGCGTATCGCTCTTCCAGCTCCAACTCGATGTTCTTTATGGCAACCACCATCCTATCGTCGTCGGTGACAAAGTGTGTTGCCGGATAAACGGTCAGTACCTTGAGTTCGCGTAGAACCTCACCCGTCAGCGGGTCGACCTCCGCGATCCCCTCAGCTTCATCGCCGAAGAAAGAGATCCGGTAAACGCTGTCCTGATAAGACGGATGAATCTCTAGGACATCGCCCCTGATGCGAAAGGTACCCCTCGCGAGCTGGTAGTCGTTTCTCGCGTACTGGATACGCACCAAATCGCGCAAGACGTCATCGAGGTCGTAGACGCACCCCTCTTCGAGGAGCACTATTTGTGAGCGGTATTCCTCCGGGCTACCGAGACCGTAGATCGCCGACACACTAGCGACTACGATCACATCGCGCCGCGTAAACAGGCTGCTCGTCGTAGAGTGTCTGAGGCGATCTATGTCTTCGTTGATCTGGGCGTCCTTCTCTATGAACGTATCGGTCCGGGGCACGTAAGCCTCGGGTTGATAGTAGTCGTAGTACGAGACGAAGTATTCGACGGCGTTGTTTGGGAAGAACTCGGCGAACTCGTTGGCGAGCTGTGCCGCGAGCGTCTTGTTGTGCGCGATTACGAGAGCCGGTCGACCGACCCCTTCTATAGTCTTAGCCATAGTGTAGGTCTTGCCACTCCCGGTAACCCCGAGAAGGGTCTGGGCGCGCATCTCGGTCCCAAGGCCCGAGACGAGGCTTTCTACGGCTCGCGGCTGATCGCCGGTCGGTAGATATTCGCTGTTTGCTTTAAAGTTGTTCACGCTCGACTTTATACTGTACAAACATCAAGACCTTCCCAAAGACCTACCGACTTCCGGCATAGCATCCTTCTCCAAAACAACCTACAACTGAAGTATACGATAGAGTTGGTTTTTCTCATCGAGTGACAAAGCGTCCAGCGCCTCTGATCCTCTCTCCACGAGCTAATCAAACAGGGCGTCTCGATCTTGCTCCAGCTCCCTTGTGTGATCTCGCTTGCCCTGCAGGGCCTCTAGTTTGCATTCGGCGCTCTTACCAGGTCTCCTCCTCAAGGACTACGCGAGCTTCTACACAGTTCGTCGAAGGGTATGAGCCCTTCGGCTGCCATGTCCTGGTAGCGTGATCTCTTGCGGTCTGCTGTGGTCAGGTTCTCCGTCCACAACTTTGCCTCCCTTTCGGGATCTGTGCACATGGCGCTCGGACTCAACCATGGCGTCCAGATCAGCCCGCAGCGTTTTGGTCTCTTTCAGTGGGCCGGAGACAACCTGCCAAACCTCAGCCTCCACCTTCGCTGCCAGCTCAAATCTCGTTGGGGCAACCCATAGGATGCCGTCGGCGGAGCCATCGGCGAAGCCAGGGCGTGGTCCTTTGTGACAGTGCTCCGGCCTTTTGCCGCGGCTCAAATGGTTTGAGCCATGGCCGGAAGCGAAGGGTGTGTTTTCGCCTTGGGGCTTCGTTCAGCTCGAAATAGTATTTCTGCTTATGCTCCTCGTTGTCTTGGCATCCCCGGGCTACTCTTTGTCGCCATCTTCTTATTAAGGCGATGGCCCAGAAGCCTATGCGTGGTCGACGTGGGAAGCAACAGCCGAAGGAGCTTCAGTCAGCAACATGAAGGGGTAATCAGCTTTGAGAATGAAAGGCCAAGAGCCTCTGGTGACTCAGGGCTTGGCACCCTACTGCTCGGAATCTCACAATGTTCTAGATGCTGTTGAGGGAGCCTGCCTAGAAGCCTCTTCTAATACCGCAGACTGTCTCTCGATAGCGTCCGTGGTCGAATGTGTCGGAGAGAGTAGGTTATTAGAGGGTTTCTACCCGCGCTGCAGCTCTGTTCTCAATAAGCTCCCTTTGTATCCACGCTACGAGGTCCTCTGTATGTTCGGGTTTGGTAGCTTCCGTCGTCAGCTTCGTCCAGCCAGGCTCATCGGGAACAGTGGTTACTGTTACCTGCTTCCTAAACAGGAAGGTCCACACCGTATAAGCCACAAGGAATAGCCCGGCCGTTAGGAGGCTCAAGGCTACAAGCTCAAGGAACCCGAGAGGGGCTTCGAGTATAGGGAAGGCAGATATCGAAGCCACGACCTTGTTGTGCCCCTTGATAGGATCGTCGAGCCTGGTGACGACGGCTCTGCGACTACGCCCCCCGCCTAAAACGTTGCGGTCCCATTGTACTGGATAGGGAGACCATTCCTCCTTCTCGAAGAAGCCTTGAACCATGTTCAAAACAACGTCTGGGGTGCCTTCAACTAAGAACTCTAGTCTCCTCTTCGCCAAGCTCCCCTCCTTCTCCTCAGCTCTTTTCCGCTTACTTACCTACATGGTGGCGTCTAGTGAAGGTTCACGTATCCTATCATTAGCGGAGCGACCGTTGCCCCAAAATGATTTCTCGACACTCTTATCCGCCGTGCCTGCTCGAGGCGCACCTCTTGTACACTATCGGCCGCAAGCCGAGCGTTAATTCCGACCCCAGATGTTTGTCACATGGAAAGCCGACGAGCCTTAAGCGGTTGGCAACCTCGATGCAAGCATGAAAAGAGAGCCAGGGGCTAACAAAAGCAGCCCCGGCCCTTTCTGCATAAAGAGTATTGATCTTAAGCGCGACCTCTCACAAAGGCCTTGCCCTAACTTCTTAGGAGCCTAGCCTTAAGAAATCTCTCGGCATCTAACCTGAGGCTATCCGCTGGAATCACAGCTCTTGTACACCCTCGTCCTCTAGCAAAGCATTAAACCTATAAGCCAGATGTTTGTTTAGGTAAAGCCAACAAGCTTCGATTTTCTATAAACCCAAGAACTCTTTCCCTACTATATTCTTATCTTGCGCGGCCAGTTCAAGGAGAGGTTGTCGAAACACGGAATCTCCGAGAACGGAGCGGTTTGATGGTTCTTTGCGAAGTATTAATATCTTAAGCTTTCTGTTATCCTCCAGGTTCGCTGTAGTACGGATGGTAATTTGATACGGGATATACAAAGGGGAATCATGCGTGCTCGTACTCACATAGTCTTTCCGGGTTTGGTGCTAGGCCTTTCACTCGTCCTCATTTTTATCTTCCAGGCGACTGCCGCAGCAGCCGATGAAGGCTCGCTTATTGACCTTGTAAACCAAGAGCGGCAAGCCAACGGCCTTGCCCCGCTCTCCTATTCGTCGGACCTTAGCAACGCCGCCTCACTGCAAGCGCAAGAGAACGCAGCCTGCCAATGTGCCTCCCACGCGGGACAGCACTATGCATCCGCGGAGAACGTAAGCGTGAGCACCTCGGCCTCGGATGCCTTCCAACAATGGCTCGGTTCGGCACAGCACCACGCCAACATGCTCAACCCGAGCTACACGGGAATAGGAGTAGGGTACGCTAACGATGGAAACGGCACTGGGTACTACGTGCTTAACTTCGCTTAGTAGCTGGGGCCTAGGAGCGGCGATCTAGGTTCTTCCCGTAGAGTTCTGCGTAGGTGTCCCGTGCCTTGAGCACGTCCTCGACGTAGTTCCGGGTTTCCTTGAAGGGGATGTCATGGGCTATATCGAAGCCCTCGTCAGAGATCCAAGCATCCACTTGGCTCTCTCCCGAGTTATACGCCGCCAGGACCAGCCTTTCATCGGCGTACCGTTGCTGCAAATAACTCAGGTACCAAGTACCGGTCCTGATGTTTGTCTTCGGGTCCCGGTAGTCGCCCCCTATACCGCTACGTTCGGAGACAAACCGAGCCGTTTCCGGCCGGATCTGCATCAGACCATACGCCCCCTGGGACGACTCTACCTCCGGGTTGAAACGGCTCTCCGTCCGGATCACCGCGGCAACTAATGACGGCTCGACGCCGTACTTCGCAGCGGCCGTCCGGATGGTCTCCTCGTACTTGAGAGGATGCGTGACCCGCTGCACGAGCTCTGGCGCTTTCAGGAGTAAAGGTAACGCCAAAAGGATGAATAAGAGCATAACTAGCGGGATCGCTATCTGCCTGCGTCGCCTCCGCGACCGTCCGTATCTACGCTTCTCTGGGCCCTTTTTCGCCTTCCGAATCACCCTTACCCAGCACCTGGTTCATTAAAGTCTTCGCCTGCTCCTTGAGCTTATCCAAATTCCCGTCATTTTCTATCACCACCTCCGCCCGCCGGGCCTTCTCTTCGCCGGATAGCTGGCGGACCTCTACTGCGCGGCGCTGCTCCTCTCCCATGCCCCGCTCCTCCGCCCAGGCTTGGCGCCGCTCCTCTGGAGCTGTGACCGCGACGGTAACGTCGAACCGGCCGCTGCGTGACTGCTCCTCTTCTCCCTCAAAAAGAAGCGGTATCTCGGCCACAAACAGATCCGCATTGGAGGCCATGGCGCGCCGATCGGTCTCCTCACGCACCCGCGGGTGCAAAATCTCCTCAAGATCTTGCAGTGCTTCTGCATCACCAAAGACCTGCTGGCCAAGGGCCTTGCGATCTACACCCTCCTCACCGCGTATCCCTTCTCCGAAGCGCTGCGTAACGGCGGCTATGGTCTCCTGATCCTCAGCAAGGAGATGGTGGACGATCTCATCGGCAGAGACGGTCTCAGCGCCGAGGTCGCCGAGCATCTTCATAAAGGTGCTCTTGCCAGAAGCAAGGGGACCGGTAACGGCCACCGTCACCGGCTCCGGTTCAGGCTCCCTACTCGGGGGATCCTCGCCTATCTGTCCCCAAGTCAAGGTCTCTTAGCTTGTCGAAGGCACCGGTCTGCAAACCATCGCCGTGCCGGTCCTGGCGGTCACCGCCGCGCTCGCGGTCTCGATCCCTATCGCGCGAGGCACGGGGCTCGTAGTCGCGGCGTGGACGATCCTCGCGGCGCGGCCGATCGCCTCGATCCTCTCTGTCGCTCCGGTCATCGCGCTCCGCTTTCTTCGGACGCAAAGACAGCGAGAGGCGGCGGCGCTTGCCGTCCACGTCGATAATCCGGGCATCCACTTCGTCACCGCTACGCACGATTTCGTCCGGCGTCTCGACGTGGTGATCGGCGAGCTCAGAGATGTGTATCAAGCCCTCTACCCCCTCCGCCACCTCCAAGAATGCCCCGAACGAGACTAGCTTCGTCACGCGGCCATGGATCGTCTCCCCAATGTTGACGCTTTCCACGATCTCCTGCCACGGGTCCTTCCGGGTCTGCTTGAGGCCCAAGGAGATCCGCTCCCGTTCCCGGTCCACCTCGAGCACTTTGACCTCGACCTCCTCGCCGACCTCTACAACCTCGCTTGGATGGTCGACGTGGTTCCACGACAGCTCGGAAATGTGTATCAAACCATCTATCCCGTCGAGATCCACGAACGCCCCGAAGTCGACCAGATTCGAGATCGTTCCTGTGATGACGTCCCCCTCCTGCAGGCCGGTGAGGATGCGGTGACGCTCATCCCTACGCTCCTCCTCAAGGACCGCCCTTCTACTGAGAACCACGTTGTTCCGGCTGCGGTTGAGCTCGATGACCTTACACTCTAGGCGTTGGCCCAAGTACGAGTCGAGGTTCCTAACACGCCGAATGTCGACGAGGCTCGCGGGTAGAAAGCCTCTAAGACCGATATCCAGAATGAGGCCACCCTTGACCACCTCGATGACTGGACCCTCGACCGTGCGCTGCTCGGTGTAGGCTTCTTCGATCCGGTTCCACGCCTTCTCGAAGGCCGCACGCTTAGCCGAGAGAATAAGCCGGCCGTCCGCGTCCTCCTTCTGAAGAACCAGGGCCTCTATATGCTGTCCGAGCTCCACGATCTCCTGCGGGGCTGCTCCCTTGCGGATGGAGAGTTCGTTGACGGGTATCAAACCCTCTGACTTGTAGCCGATATCAACGAGGACTTCGTCTTTATCGATACGAACGACGTTACCCTGGACTATGTCGCCGTCCTTGAAGTCAATGAGAACCGACTCGTTTATGGGGACGATCTCCCCGTTTTCTTCCTTGAAGAAGTCCTTCATCGTTAGTGCTTGGGTCGCATTTTTGGTGGTGTCCGTCATGTAGCAGTTGGTTTCCTTCTCTTTTGCTTGCCCGGAAGATTATACAGAAATCGTGTAGCTGAATCTGTGAGAACCTCGCTCGACGCTACTATTGTACCTCACGACACCGAAATTGGATGTACCTGCCCCCACCGCTCTCCAACTTTCACCTCCACCTCCAGAGGTGGGTGTAGATCACAAGCCGCTACCATCTTTTCGACCGCGAGAGAAGCAACCTCGTTTACTGTTTCAGCGTCCACGTCGAAAACCAGCTCGTCATGTACCTGCATCAGCATCTCAGCGCCTAGAGAAGAGAGCTGTGGGTACAGATCAACCATGGCCACTTTTATGATGTCTGCCGCCGTTCCCTGCACCCGGGCGTTGAACGCGATACGCTCCCCAAGCTTGCGAACGTTTTTATTGGTATTCCTGAGCTCCGGCACGTATCTACGACGTCCGAAGAACGTCGTCGTGTATCCAA